>JALLOL010000062.1 GCA_027717875.1 Acidobacteria bacterium AH-259-L09
AGTATCCGTGCCAGAAGCCACCTTGGGCGAATTTGACCGCTATCGATTTGAGTGTAGGGGAAATCCGCTGGCAAGTTACTTTGGGTGTAGTGGATGAGCTCGTGGCGCGGGGGATTCCTCCCACCGGGACATCCAACCTGGGAGGGTCAATTGTGACAGCCGGAGGATTGGTGTTCATTGCCGCTACCAATGACAGCCGTTTTCGCGCTTTCGACAAAGACACGGGAGAAGAACTGTGGGTCACACGCCTGCCTGCAAGCGGCCACGCCACGCCGATGACGTTTTTGGGACCTAAGACGGGAAAGCAATTCGTCGTCGTCGCAGCCGGAGGCGGAAACAAATACAACCGGGTCTATAAAGATGCCCTCGTGGCCTTTGCTTTGCCGTAGGCTGTTAACGCGCCAGACCTGGCAATATACTCTTGTTGCTGGATTTCGATGTGGTTATTGGTTTTTGTATTGCTGCTCATTTCGGTTCAAGAACAGGACCCGAAAACCAAGGAGGTTCGGTCTGAACCGATTCCCCAACCCGTCGCCTTCAGTCATAAGCTGCATATGCAGCTTGGCCTGCAGTGCCGGATCTGTCACCGGAGCACAGAGGTAGCCGGCAGTGCCGGGCTCCCCAATGTGTCCGATTGCATGATCTGCCATAGAGGCATCGCCCCAGACAGGCCGGAGATCCAAAAACTGGCGAGATATGCGCGTGAGAAAAAGTCGATTAAGTGGCTGCGCGTGTATCAGGTTCCCTATTACGTCTTTTTCAGTCACCAAAACCACCGTCGCGCCGGCATCGACTGTTCGGCCTGTCACGGCAAGGTACCGGAGCGTGACGCGCTTTGGAGAGAAAAAGACCTCTCGATGGCAGCCTGTATAGAATGTCACCGCAGCCACGAAGCGTCCATCGAGTGCCACCTTTGTCACGCACTCGATCAGTAAAGAAAACAATCTCGATCACATTCAAACAGTCTCCAAGGGGGAAATTGGTCCTCCGATCACGAATCTGAACGGTCAGAAGATGTCCGAGCTGCGTTCCGCTCTTCTCTTTGCCCTCGGCTTTGACGAGTAGCTGAATCGTGTAAGTTTTTAGAATGATTCCGGCTTCAGGCCCTTGAGCAAATTCACAAGAGTCTCGATAATCTTCGAGGCAGCCTCTATTTCCAGATAGCTGGAGCGGGCCCGCCAGGTTTCATAGCCTCCCAGTCTATGGTGTTCTACGGTTGGCAGATAACCGTTGTAGCCGTTGGCCAGGCTAATTGTAAAAGTTGTCTGGAAAGGACTCCTCTCTCGGATTTCAAGCCCAATTTCCACAAAGACCTCGCAGGGGATCGCCGCAATCACCAGGTCTCCCATTCGCAGGGCCTGCAGAATCAGCGACACCTTCCCTGGATATTCCGCCAGCAGCAAGGTCTCTCTGGCGTAGATCTCTTCCCGCGATTGCATTGCGAGCCCCTTCGCATCGAGTATGATCCTCTGGGCTGGCTCGATCTCCTCCTTACTCGGAAGCCGCACATCCAGCTCGATTTCAGTCTGTTTAACACCAAGGGTAACCCACTCTTGATGCTCGATTGTTTGGCATACCCGGAAGGCTTCAGCGGCCACAATGTTGGCAACCCGGCGCATCTGCTCATAAGAAGGCTGCGCTTTGCGTTCCCGACGAAAGTTGATGTTGTTAATATTGCCACTGGTCCCGTTGGACATAATCCCCACAAATGGCGGATCACTCGCCTCAGCGCCCAGCATTGCCTTAACGCGGTTGGCGAACAGGCCGAAGTAGTCGGCAGAGATCGATCCCCTTTTTGTCCCGCCAACGTAGTGCAGAGAGTAGTTGGCCAGCAGCGCAATTGGCTGGTCGTTTAATGACTGAACCGAAACGATAGAAAGATTCGGATCAGTGGGGCCGGCCGGCTCGATCAGATCCGGACTCCTGGCCGGAGGATTCATTCTCACCTGGTCGATCGCCCCGAATGGATTGGGAGGAATGGTGCCGGCTTTCATCTTCCAGCGACGATTGAACACCTGATCGGAAACCTGACCGACTCCCCATCCGATCTTAGCTGGAGCGAGATTATTGAGTGCCCGCCGCACTCCGTCTGCGATCCGTCTGGTTAGAAACTGCTTGTAGTGTTCGTCCGCGTTACTTTGAAAGATCGGAACGACGGTGGGGGCGGAGTGAGTATGCGTGGCTGACATGAGTATATGATCCATGGGCAGTCCGGTCTGCTCGTACACCGTGTGCTTCGCTGTGTCAAAGATCTCGCCTGGGACCATGCAGCTATCCACCACCACGATCGCCATTTGGGTCTGTCCGTCGTCAAGTACCAGGCAGCGAGCATGCAGTTCGTCGTGAATATGCACTGCTGTGCGGTCTCGCATCCCGCCATTGATTGACACGCCAAGCCAAGGCGTGATGTTGCTCGTGGCGGCGCCGGCCTGAAAGCGTTTTGGCGCTTCGGCAGCCAATGTCTCATGTGAGGCAATTTGGGCGTATAAGGCTAAGCCGAAGGCAAGGAGTGCCAGCACTTTTGGGGTCAGGTATTGGGATTTTGGCATTTGATGAGCAAACTTAGAACCAGTAGCTCCCGTCCCAAGTCGGTTACTTGAGGGAAGAGAGTGGCGAAATTCCTCACTCCTACAGCAACTTAACCCTCAAATCGTTCTTATACCCGTAATAACTACTAGATCTTCCAATTTGATGCAACTTCTGCGGTACCTGTCAGTCGATTCTGACCCAAATAAGGACAAAGCCCTGGCTGCACGGATTGAAAGAGCCCAGTGTGAACTAGCGATGCAAATCCCAAAATCCCATACCTGACCCCTCAAGTGGTATGATGTCGACTCGGTGTTTGCTCGACAGCATGTCTCTGGGGCTCTACTCGTTCTCATGGTCTTCTTGACTTCTTACTCCGCATGCGCGAGTAAGACCGAATCACCCTACCGGCCTGAGGAGGCTCTGCAAACCTTCCAGTTACCCAAAGGATTTCAAATCGAATTGGTGGCGGCTGAACCGGAAGTGATGGATCCGGTAGCAATAGCCTTTGATGAGCAAGGTCGCCTGTTTGTCGTGGAGATGCCTGATTATCCGCTCGGGAATCGCACTGGGAGAATCAAGTTACTCGAAGACCGAGATGGCGATGCACGATTTGAGTTTAGCACGGTGTTTGCTGAGAACCTCGGTTTTCCTAATGGTGTGATGCCTTGGAAAGACGGAGTTCTTGTTAGTGCTGCTCCAGACATCTTCTATCTGGCTGACACTGATGGCGATAATCGGGCTGACATTCGCCAGGTGGTTCTAACGGGATTTGCTGCCACGAACCCGCAGCTTCGGATCAATGGGCTAGTGTACGGATTGGACAACTGGATCTATGCTGCCTACCCGAGGGCGGGAGGTTCAAGACGTTATGGACAGTTCGACGATCGCGGTCAGGCCATCCACTTCCCGAAACACCCTGAGGTATCCCCCGTGGGAATTTCCCCGGGGACGGATTTTCGCTTCAGGCCGGAACACATGAGACTGGAAGCGGTTGGCGGCATGTCCCAATTTGGGAACGCTTTCGATGCGTGGCGAAATCGCTTTACGGTTTGGAACAACGATCACGTGCGCCACGTTGTCATTGAAGCTCGATATTTGTCGCGAAATCCCTACCTGGCTGTCGTCTCAGCGATGAAATCAATATCCGATCACGGGAATGCCGCAGCACTTTATCCGATCACCCAACAACCCTTTCACATTCATGAGTCGGAAATCGGCCACTTCACTTCGGCTTGTGGAACTTCCGTGTACACTGCGGGGAATTTTTCGGAAGAGTATAGAGGGGCCTTTTTTGTCTGTGATCCTGTACACAACGTGGTCCACTGCGACCTCTTGTTTCCTGACGGGATCAGCTTCGCGGCGAAGCGGGCCCGGAAAGAAGCCGAGTTTATGGCTTCAACCGACAGCTGGTTTCGCCCGGTTTTTACCACGGTAGGCCCCGATGGGGCGCTCTATGTTGTCGATTTCTATCGAAAGCTTGTGGAGCACCCTGAGTTTATTCCGCATGCAGATGAGCAAGGATTCTACGTTTATCAGGGAGTGCTGAGCCACGCCGATTTCCTGCAGGGACACGAACTGGGTCGGATCTATCGTATTGTTCATGCTTCCGGCAAACCGGGCTCAAAGCCACAGCTCCATCAAGCTGTGACATCTGAGCTGGTGGAGCAGTTATCGAACTCGAACATGTGGTGGCGCATCACCGCCCAGCGGCTTCTGGTGGATCGTCAGGATCCTTCGGCCATTCCAGCCCTCAAGGATGTGACACGCGACGCTCCTTCAGCAGAAGCTTATATTCATGCACTTTGGACCCTGGAGGGACTGGGTGCACTCGGCTCAGATCTTGTGGCGCGAGCACTGGAAAATAAGAATCCGAAGGTTCGTGAACAGGCCATACGATTAGCGGAAAAGCATCTCCCCGATTCGAAGCTTCAGAGAAAACTATTTGAAATGACCAGCGATGCGGATGATCGGGTGCAATTTCAGCTGGCCTGCACGCTGAGCCAGCTTCCCGGCGAGCAAAGCTTTAATCCATTGAAGCAGCTTGTCATCCGCCATCTGGAAGATCCCTGGTTTCAAGTAGCCGTCCTCACCTCGGCCTCGGAGAATGCCACCTGGTGGCTGCGAGCAGCGGTCACGGATTTCATGGCAGAGCAGTCAAAGGGGAAAGAAGAGTTTGTGCGCCGGATCACCTCAATCATTGGCGCCAGGGAGAAGAATCGCGAAATCAGCGAAGTGCTGGATATTATCGGCAGGGCCAAAGGCGGGCAAGGAGGATGGTGGTGGGCAGCCGCTTTAAAGGGACTATCCGAGGGCCTTGAGCGAGGGTCGGAAAGCATTCAGTTGTCCTCTGCTGCACAAAGCCGATTAATCGCACTGCTAAAAGCTCAGTTACCAGAGGTTCGAAAGGCTGCTTTGGAGGTGATGGCGAGAGTAGAGCTGTCAAATTCAAATCAGGTACAGGAAGCGGTGAGGAGCGCATCCCGGATGGCTCAGAGTCAAGAAGCTGAACTGGAAGATCGGGTCAATGCCACTAAGCTGCTTGGCCTCGACCCGACCGGCTCCACGATTCCTATCCTCAGAAAGCTCCTTACCCCGGCGCAGCCTGAGCAAGTGCAGGTGGCTGCTGCGGCTGCTTTGGCAAGAATCCGAAATTCCAAAGTGGGCACTCAAATTCTCCTGGAGAAATGGCAAACATACACGGCGTCGGTCAAAGAGGTGGTGTTGAGAGCTTTTTTCAGTGAACCGGGTCGCCTTCACGCTTTATTAGACGCGATTGAAACGGGAAAGGTGCAGCCCTGGTTTTTGGACCGCTCCAGCAGGGCTCGACTCCTTCGATTTCCCGACCGGGAGATTCGCGGGCGGGCCAGGGTCCTTGTGGCTGATTTCGCAAATGATGACGCCAAACGCCAAGAAGTTTTCAAACAATTTCATCCTGCTCTGCAAATGAGCGGCAATCTCCAGCATGGTGAGGAAATCTTCAAGGAAAAGTGCAGCGGCTGTCACAGGATTGGAGCGATGGGAGTGGAAGTGGGACCGGACCTGTTGAGCCTCACCAAACAAACCAAACAATACCTTCTGACGGAAATCCTGGATCCTAATGGAAACCTCGTGCCCGGCTATGAAGAGTACCTGGTGAGGACAAGCGATGGCAGATTGATTACAGGAGTGTTAGCGGAGGAGACGCCGACGACCTTGACACTGCGTCGCAGAGAGGGAGAAGAAGATACGATCCTTCGCAGTAACATTGCGAGTTTACGCCTTTCCAGTGTCTCGCAGATGCCGGAGGACTCGATGGAAGGGATGAGCGTTGAGGATATGGCCGATCTTCTCCAATATTTGAAGAGTCTTGCCGGGAGAGGAGGAATGGAATGAGAAAGATTGTTGTGATGGCGATGGTCCTGATTCTTGTTTTTCCTGTTGTCGGGATAGCTGCAAGAAACAATGTTGAGGACATTGTGATCGGTGCGAGCCTCATTTCCAAGGACAACATGTGGTGGGCGAACGTGGGTAGATTCCTGGAGCAGGCAGCCACCATGCGAGCAGTAAAACTGATTGTGCTTTGGGCGCAAGGGAATCCGGCGAAGCAGCTTAGAGATACGGAAGACCTGATTCAAAAAGGTGTGAACGGAGTTCTGCTGGGGCCTGTACATAATAAGGGCAGTGTGGTTGCCATTGAAGCGGTACACAAGGCTGGCATCCCCTTGGTTCAAATTGCGCGCTCATCGGCGACGCAGAATTTTTCAGCCTCTTTTGTGTTCGATGAAAAAATGTTCGGTGTCAAACAGACTGAGTTCCTAGCGTCCAGGCTGCCCAACGGTGGCAGCGTGGTTTACCTTTATGGTCCAGTGGGGGCTTCTTATCCCGCCATACAATTCGAAGGTTTTGAGGAGACCCTCAATAAGTATCCGAAGATCAAGCTGCTTCACGTTTTCAAAAGCAAGGTCGACACTGTGGCTGAAGGCCTGAGAAACGCCGAGGATGCCTTGGTGAGATATGGCAAGATCGACGCCTTTGTGGGCAGTAACGATGACTTGGTGCTGGGCGCTATTAGGGCCGCTGAGAGCGCCGGACGGGCCAAAGAAATTACTTTTGTGGGTAACTCCGGCCTTCCCATGGGAATGCAAGCCATTTACGAGGGTAAAATGGCTTATACCTCATTGAAGAGCCAGGCCGCTATGATCATTCAAGCACTTGATGCCCTGATCAAGATCATTCAGGGCAAGAAAGTTGCCAAGCACAACATGGTGCAGCCGATTCCCGTGACCAAAGAAAACGTCCTTACGGTAAGGGATCCGGTTTTCGGAGGAACCGTTTCCAATCCTTCCACGTTTAGACCGCACTAAGTGCCTCGTTTCGTAAGTACCGTAACCTTTGCTGATGGGGCTTGCGAGGCGAGGTCAAGGAGCGGGGAGGAGTCGATGCCGGGACATCGGCTTTACGAAGCGAGGCACTGTGATCACAGCGGCAGGAATTTGCAAGCGTTTTGGCGCCGTCCAGGCGTTGAAAGCCGTCGATTTTGTTTTAAAAACCGGTGAAATTCACGGTCTCGTGGGGGAAAACGGCGCCGGCAAGAGTACATTAATGAAGATCTTTGCAGGTGTCTATCCCCCGGATTCGGGTTCCCTGCGCGCAGACGATGCACCTATTCGTTTGCGCAGTCCCAAGCACGCTTACGAGATCGGGATACGAATTGTCCACCAGGAGTTCAGTCTCATCCCGGCACTTACAGTCGCAGAGAATCTCTACCTCCACGAGTTATCCGCCGGCAGCCTGCGCCCGATCGATCGCCGCGCTCTGGCCCTCAGGGCCAGGGATCTCCTGAACGATTGGAAACTCGACATTTCGCCGACGGTGAGAATTGAGCAACTGTCCATGGGGAAGCGGCAGTTGGTGGAGATACTAAGAGAGGTTTCGAAAAGGGGCTCTATACTTATTCTGGACGAGCCGACCTCTTCGCTGACCAACCGGGAGATCGATCATCTCTTTCAGGTTCTTCGCAAGTTGAAGCAGCAGAACATCTCCATTGTGTTCATCTCGCACCGCCTCGATGAGGTCCTGACAATTGCCGACACGGTCACAGTTCTTCGCAATGGAAAAAAAGTCGGAAGCCACTCCACGGCAGAAGTTGATTTAGAACAGATCATCGCCTTGATGCTGGGTCGGGAAGTTGGAACATTGTTTCCCAAGAGAGACCCTTCGACAGGTGAGAAGATCCTATCGCTCCACGGGCTATCCGGTGAGGGGTTCTCGGAAATTTCCTTGCATCTGCGGCAGGGTGAAATACTGGGTATCGCAGGCCTCATGGGAGCCGGGTGCACCGAATTGCTTCGGGGCCTGTTCGGCTTGAACCGTACGCATAGCGGTTCGATTAAGCTAAATGGGACAGAAATTGCGCTTAACAATTCTACCGCCGCCATTGAATTTGGTTTTGTCCTGCTCTCCGAGAACCGCATAGACGAGGGGATTTTCCCAGATCTGTCCGTAGCCAAAAATCTGGTTGTAATGAAACTGGAGGAAGTAAGTACAAAGGGGTGGCTGAGGACTGATCTGGTGAAGAAGAAAGTTTCCGATTTGGTGAAGGTGCTCAATGTGGTGACATATGATCCGCACCGTCAGCCGGTGAGACACCTGTCAGGCGGCAACCAGCAAAAGGTCGTTCTCGCCAGGCTGATGGGGGCCGATCCGAGGATTTTACTACTGGATGAACCCACCCGCGGCGTAGACGTCGGGACGAAGGCCGAAATTCATCGAAAGATGGCAGACTTCGTTGCCCAAGGAAACGCAATCATCATGGTGTCCTCGGATATCCCAGAACTGATGGGTATGTGTGACCGGATTATTGTCCTGTACCAGGGGCGGATGGCCGGCCATTTCAACCGAAACGAATTTAGGCAGGAGGAGATCCTGCGCTGCTCAATGGAAGGAGGGGTCAGACCCCCCATCCCCTCGAAAAACTCAAGGTCTGACCCCTCACAACCCTAGTCGAGGATTCCGCTTTGAAGACAATCCTCATGCAAAACATCCAGAAGTCTTTTCTTCTAGTTGCTCTGGTGGTGGTCTGCCTGGTGTTCGGATTTCTGGAACCCCGGTTCCTCACGGTGGGGAACCTCATCAATATCGCGCGGCAGATCTCTATCAATCTCATCATTGCAGTGGGAATGACGTTTTGCATCATCGGTGGCGGATTCGATCTTTCTGTCGGCTCGGTGGGGGCCATGAGCGGAGTCCTCACAGGTCTTGTCCTGGTCGAAACCGGAAGTGTGTCTCTTGGCATTCTTTCCGGACTGGTGGGGGGGACCACGGCAGGTCTCATCAATGGTCTTTGCATATCCCGGCTGAAGGTCAATTCTTTTGTGACCACCTTGGGCATGATGGTGGCTGCACGTGGAGTGGCATTGATCCTAACCGGAGGCGACGTGATCTTAGGTTTTCCTGAAGCGTTTAATTTTCTGGGCGTAGGTTTTATCGCTGGAATACCGGTGCCGATTATCATTGCTGCGGCGGTGACCATCCTTGGCCACCTGGTCCTGTCGCGGACGGAATTTGGACTGAACGTCTATGCGGTGGGAGGCAACTACGCTGCAGCAAAGCTAGCCGGCTTGCGAAACGAAAGGATCATCACCATGGTCTTTACGGCTCAAGGTCTTTTGGCGGCTTTAGGTGGCATCGTCCTCATGGCGCGGGTAGTCTCCGCTCAGCCGGCATTGATGCAAGAGACCAACCTGGACGTCATTGCAGCGGTGGTCGTTGGCGGGACCTCATTGGCAGGTGGCCGCGGCGGTATCGGAGGTACCCTACTGGGCAGCATCCTTTTAGGAACTTTGTTCAACGGGCTCAACATTGTTGGAATCGGCTACGAGTGGCAGCTCGTAGCCATTGGCCTTATCATCGTGATGGCCGTAGCCGTAGACAACTTGTCGAGAAGATAATGAAGATGGTAAAAAAGTCAAGATCCTCCAGGTCCATCCAACTCCCAAGCCCCGAGCGGTGTGTATGTCCTAAGCGTTCCTCAAATATTTGGAGAGGTTGTTAAAGACCAAGCACATCAGAGCTTCCCTCCTCATTTTTCCAGGTAAGCCTGGATTGTTGAAACGTAGGAGCGGTAACCTTGTAATGCTGCATGAATCGAGTCAAAGACGATCTTGTCGTTAATACTTTCATACTCGTGAACCAAACGATTTCTCAGGCCCACAGATCGGGCAAGATCCCGGCACAGGGGCCCCGGCAGTATTCCCACTTGCCCTAGACGAATGAAAGAAAAGTGATGATCCGCGGGAGGCTTACGGTTCTTTTTTACCACAATGTGAGCGTTGATGTCGCAGGCCGCCTCGACAATCAGTTGGAGGAGCCGTTCTACCGTGCGTTTGTTCTTGAAATCAGAACAATACTCTTGGTAGGAGATGTTCTGGAAACATTCCAGCTCTTGTAGATACTCGATCAAAGACGACAGTCGCGACTGGATAACCTCACGGTCAATCACCATGGCCCACGAAATTCTCAATGAACCGTCGTTCTAGCTCTCGAAACTTTTTCGTATCGGCATAATAACGAACCACATAGCTGGCGTAACGGGCGTAGCAGTCATCTTTCTCGTAAAGAACGATCGCCTTCGTCACTGCCCTGTAGCGGAGCAAGGGAGTGGCTTTATGGAGATACACCAAGTCAAGATGATCTGTGTTGAAAACTTTAAAGAAGGCTGTCTGCAAAGACAGATCGTAAGTCGCGTCGACTTCCCGAGAGGGATCCACCAGAACAGCGATATCTGTATCACTTTCCTCCCCAGCAGTAGCGTCAGATCGAGAACCAAAAAGAAGTACCAGATGCAGCGCGAAGTCCCGAGAAATCTTTGCTATCGCAGGCCGCAGCGCAGCCAAATCCAAGGCTTTCACGGAGCGAGTATAGCATAGCGTCTAGATTCTAAGGCTGTTCTGGACTCAGGGAAGCTGCCGGCTGTTCTCTAGCCTGACTAGAGTGCTTGCTTCGAATGGGTACTGTTGGTAATTTCTCGATATGAAAGTTCCAAGCTTCGCGAAACTGTTTGACCATTCAATCCTTCGACCTGATGCCACTCACGAAGAAGTGCGCCAATTTGCTGAGACTGCGGTTCAATTGGGTACTGCGACTTTGACCGTTCAACCACACTACATCCGGTTCGCTGCAGAAATGCTCAAGAATTCGGACGTGCTTCTGGGAACTGTGGTAGGCTTCCCGCACGGAAACGAAACGCCTTCCATGAAAGAATATCAGGCCAAACGAGTTCTGGATCTGGGAGCACAAGAAATTGACATGGTAATGAACATTCCTGCCTTGAAAAATCGAGAAGAGAACATCTTTATCAGAGACATCGAAGGCGTGGTCAGGGCGACCCATGGTGCTATCGTGAAAGTCATCACCGAGAACTCCTTGCTAAGTGACGATGAAAAACGACGAGCCTGCCAATGGATTGTAAAGGCTGGCGCCCACTTTGTGAAAACATCGACTGCTTATACAGGTGGGGGGGCTACACTGGAGGATGTCCAATTAATGGTTGAGGCAGTAAAAGGGAAGTGCCTAGTAAAGGCGGCGGGAGGACTCACGAAGATTGAACAGATTCTGGAGTATCTGAAGGCCGGCGCGCGCCGTTTTGGTTCGAGTCGCACCGAGCAGTTCATTTCGGCGTTTCACGCGCTGCCACAAGAAATGAAAGCGCAATTTAGTAAGTTTGCGTCTTACCCATGCTAGTGCAGCGTCCCACAATTTCTGCGCTCTGAATTGGCAATTCAACATGTCATTATAATATCTGTATATCATAATCCAGTGCTGCCACATGGAGGCAGGTGGTGCAGGTAAATACTTGA
>JALLOL010000063.1 GCA_027717875.1 Acidobacteria bacterium AH-259-L09
GATTCCATCAGGACCGTCGGATGTAAGTAGAGCAGCGTTCAAAAGCCCAATAAAATGAAGAGCTTAGAGAGGGGTGACGTAGTTTCAGAGGGAAGGCGACAATAATCGGGGCTCCGGTAGCCGGCGTGTTATGACTTGAAATGTGCTCCTCTCGTGAGTAGCGTACTCTCACCAGGGCAAAAAATTAAGCTTGCACTATAAATTCTACAGTCTGTAGAATTAAGAAGCGCGGACCTATGAAATTTGCATTTCGGCCATCGAAAAAAGGAATCCCCCAAGTCTTGGGGGAACTTGAGAGCAAGGTGATGAAAGAAGTGTGGGATACCCCTGGTTGCACAGCCAGGGAAGTTCGCGATCGCCTCAGGGTGGAACGGAAAATCGCTTACACCACAGTGTTAACGATTCTGGACCGGTTACACAAAAAGAAGTTGCTTACTCGCTCACGTATAGGGAGAGCTTTTCTCTACAGTCCTGCGCTCAGCCAACAAGAGTTCGATGAAATCGTGACAAGAGATGTTCTGGAAGGGCTTTTGAAGGAAGACTCCAGGCCCATCCTGAGCACCTTTGTCGAACTGGTGTCAGCGGATGAAGAGCAACTTGAAGAATTGGAAGAGTTAGTAAGGCGGAAGCGACGATGACGATATATTCGGCTTTTTATTTGCTAATGTCTTCCGCACTCATCGGGTTCGCCGCATGCTGGGCTACGGCATTGCTCCAGTACCCATTTGCGAGATGGGCTTGCGGAGCGAACCTAATGAGGCTTTCAAGCGGCTTTTGGTTCGCCTGGGGGATGCTCCCGATTGTTTGGGGAAGTTTCGTAGTTGCCTTCGGTTTCGCGTTCGGTTGGCTGAGTTCTATTGGCTGGCTGGTCGATCATTGCACCCAGCATCCTGGCCACCCGCATCTTTGTCTTGCACACATTTCCCAGAATCCACCAGCAGGGGAATTGTTCTGGGGAGTTACGCTATTGTCCTGCACATTGGTAGCGGCAGCTGCAGTTCGCTCCTATCACAGGTATCTTCCTACACACCAACTGCTTCGTGGTACTTTCTCGGCGGAGACTAGGGCCGCCACTCAACATGTTTCATTTGGCGTTATCCCCAGCAGGTTTCCGGCGGTTTTTACGGCAGGCCTGTTTTTGCCCCGGCCCTATCTGACGAAAGCGGCGGTCAAACTGCTCAGTGCCGAGGAACAGGCGATTGTCTTGTCGCACGAAATGGAGCATATCAGAAGGAAAGATCCACTCCGATTGTTGTTTCTCACATTTTGCGAATACTGGTTGCCAGCAGTTCGACACATACGTCGACAATGGCAGTGGATGGCGGAGATCGAATGCGATCGTGCATCTATTCGGGGCGGATTTTCACCCGATCGTGTCGCGCTAACGATTCTTAAGTTCCAAAGAGCGAACAGAGAATGGCGGTCCCCAACAATGACTCTCGCCTATTCAGCCAAAGACACCTGTAATCTCAAACTTCGGATTGAATCGTTGTTCAGCGACCGACCCAACGCGGTAGGACAAGTCCCAGTCCTTTTGGGGTGTGCCAGTTTATGCTTTCTCCTCATATTTCACTTCTCTCAGGTTCATCACGGACTCGAAACATTTTTAGGGTGGCTAAGCTGGTAGGGAAATTTTTTTGCGCCTTTCTTCTACAAAGTGTAGTTGTTCTGGCAACTCCTCTCTCGGGACCACCTGTGCTGAGGATTGAAGAAGCTCTCCAGCTATACATCGATCGTAGCCCGGCAGTGCGAGCTGAAAAAGAAAGAGTTGAAATGGCAAGTTCCCGGCTTAACCAAGCGGGTTTGCTGCCCAATCCGCAATTAAACTTTAGCCAGGAGGGCTTCCCGGTCGGTCGACCTGACTCCAGTTATCTCAATGATCAAGAATTCCTTATTTGGGCCACTCAAGAGTTGGAGCTGGGAGGCAAACGTCGCCATCGAAAAAGAGTTGCCCGTTTTGATGTGCAAGCGACCGAGGCGGATTTGCAAAATTTCATCCGCTTGGGAAAGGCCACAGTTAAAGAGGCTTTCCTTGGGGCCTACCGGGCTCAACAAAAGCTTGGTCTAGCCCAGGAGCACCTGGATTCGTATTACGAAATCCGGGACATCCATCGCAAACGAGTTGAGGCCGGGGATGCTGCAGGACTTTCTCAGCTCCGGATCGATATGGAGGAGGTTCACTACATTACCGCTGCCAATGAGGCCGGCACTAACCTGGCTTCCGCCTGGGCGGAGCTGGCTGCCTTGATCACCTGGGAAGGCCTGTCGATGCCGACCCTGCAGCCTACGATTGGTGCTGCTCCTCTGGAGCGTTCTATGGAAGAGTTGCGAGCTCTCGCCCTGGAATCGCGACCCGACCTTAGAAGAGAAACGATACGAGCAGCGCAAGGAAAGGCACTGGTGGATTTGCAGGAGTCACGAACTATTCCTAATCTCACCTTCGGGGGAGGATACAAAAGGGATTTCGGGACGAACTCCTTTTATTTTGCTCTGCATCTCCCACTCCCACTCTTTAACCGCAACCAGGGCAATATCGGAGAGGCGCTTGCCCGCGTGAGGCGAAACCAAAACCTGCTGAGCTGGAAGAGGCTGCAAATCCGTGCTGAGGTGGAGAGAGCCTACAAAACCTACCAGTTGCAGGAGGCGAACGTGAAGCGGCTGGAGCAGAGCGTAATTAAACGCGCTGCAAACGTGGCGGAGGTGACACTGCAATCCTATCTGGAGGGGGAAGCCAGCTTACTCGAATACCTTGATGCGTTGCGAGTGAAGTTGGACGCCTCACTGGGCTTTTATGAGCTCCTTTTTCAATTGGGGAGTACCCGCATCGAGCTGGAAAAATCAGTCGGTGCTGAATTGAAATGACTTCCAATACGATACGAACCCCATGGATTCTCTGGCTTGGACTGAGTTTAATTCTCTCAGGATGTAATTCTCCCGATGAGGAGACTGGGGCACAATCTATCGGGGTGACGGTATGGAACGAACAATTGGAACTGTTCATGGAATATCCTCAACTTCAAGTCGGGGTTCCGGCCCGGTTCGCGGCGCACCTGACCAATTTAAAGAGCTTTGAGCCCGTCACCAAAGGTCCGGTAGCCTTTCAGTTTATCGGTAAGCAAGGGCTCGTCAAGGAGGTTACCCTAGAGGAGCCAACCCGAGCGGGCGTCTTTATTCCCGAAGTCACCTTCGAAAACCCTGAAGAGCTAACGCTTAAGATACGTGTGCAAAGCCCATCCTTTGAGGGACAAATTGAAGTCCAATCCCTGGTTATCTACCCACACGATGCCGAACTTTCGCCGGTTGACAAACCACAGATTGAGGATGATGCGATTACCTTTCTCAAGGAGCAGCAATGGAAGCTACCATTTCAAAGCCAACGCGCAGGAAAGCAAATCCTTTGGAGTTCGGTTTCCGCAAGCGGCCGTATTGCTCCCAGATCGGACCGAGATGCTGTGGTGGTCCCCCCGGTGGCAGGTCGACTCTGGCCTCCGCCGCAAGGTCTGCCGCTGCTGGGACAGAGCGTGACAAAGGGCCAACTGTTGGGATGGATCGAGCCACCACTTCCCGTCGGCGAACAGATTGCCATTGGCAGCGCTCAGGTGCAAACAGGGGTTTCTCTGGCCCAGCTCGAAGAAAGAATCGCACAAACGCAAGCTCACCTCGCCCAAGAACAGTCCAAACTTGAGTTAGCTCGCCAGGAGGAGGGGCGTGTACGAAGGCTCCTGGCCATTGAAGCCGTCCCTGTGCGCCGTCTGGAGCTAGCGGAAAACGAAATTGCTATCCGCACAGCAGCTCTTGAAGCGGCGAAAAAATCACTCGAAAGTCTGAGCGCGGTGAAGGACCGGATCAACGAGAAAGGTCAAGCGGTACAACAGCCACATCATCGCATTGCTTTGAGATCGCCCCTCCCCGGCACAGTGGTTGAGATCAACGTAGTGGCTGGTGCTCACGTCGAGCCCCATCAGGCTCTTTTTCGCATCATCGATCTCTCCCGGATTTGGATAAGGGCCGACATTTACGAAACGGATCTTCTTCAGGTCAACACGGCCAGTGGAGCTGCCGTGCAGGTTCCCGGCTTGTTTTCTTTCGAGATCACCGAGCGAAACGGGCGCTTGCTAACGATTGGTGAGGTAGTCGATCCGCAAACCAGAACTATCCCTGTGGTCTGGGAAATTTCTAATCCAGGACATGGTTTGAAAGTAGGGATGTTGGTACAAGTGAACATCCGAACAGGCGAGCCAGTGGAGAGTTTGGCCATCCCGGACTCCGCACTCTTCCAAGAAGAGAATAAGTCGGTGATCTATGTGCAAGTGGCCGGGGAAACGTTTGCTCGCCGAATTGTCAAGACCGGCATCAGGGATAGGGGCTGGGTGCAGATTCTCAGCGGTTTGAGTGAGGGAGAACGAGTGGTGGTTGAAGGAGGCTACGAAGTGGGACTTGCGGCACGCTCCACCAGTCTTCCGGTTGGTGAGGGCCACGTCCATTGAGTGAACAATGCTGAATGGAATTATTCGCTGGTCTGTAAGCAACCGGTTGGTTGTTTTGATAGGGGCACTCATATCGCTATTCATTGGCATCTACGTGGCTCTGGAACTCCCCGTAGACGTTTTCCCGGATCTGACAGCGCCGACTGTGACGGTTTTGACCGAAGCTCACTCTATGGCTCCCGAAGAAGTGGAGACATTGGTGACGTTTCCAATTGAAACTGCTCTCAACGGCGCTACCGGAGTTCGTCGTGTGCGGTCTGCTTCGGGGATTGGTATCTCCGTCGTGTGGGTTGAATTTGACTGGGGGACGGACATCTACCGCGCCAGGCAAATCGTCTCCGAGAAGCTCCAATTGGTCTCCAATGCGCTTCCGCCGGGAATCTCTCGACCGATAATGGCGCCTATCTCCTCGATCATGGGCGAAATCATGTTAATCGCCCTAAGTGGCCCAGTCGACCAGTTAATGGAGATGCGCACCTTGGCCGATTGGACCTTGCGACGTCGCCTCTTAGCCTTGTCAGGAGTGTCTCAAGTGATTCCCATTGGCGGCCAGGTCCGTCAATACCAAGTCATCCTCAACCTGGACTTAATGAAACACTATGGAGTAACGCTCGACGAGGCAGCCAGGGCAGTGGAATCCTCGAGTCGCAATTCATCGGGCGGCTTCTATGTGCAGTCGGAAAAGGAGTACCTGGTTCGCGGGATCGGTCGAGCCCAGAGTTTGGAGCAACTCATGCTGACGCCGGTGGCCATGTACGACAACGTCCCCATCCGCCTTGACCAGGTGGCGAAGGTTCAGATCGGGCCTAAGGTGAGGCGGGGCACAGCCTCGGTCAACGCCCGCGAGGCAGTCATCCTCTCCATCCAGAAGCAGCCCAAGGCCAACACGTTAGAATTGACAGCTCGGATTGACGAAGTCCTGAATGACATTGAAAGGACTCTCCCCTCTAGCATTAAGATCGAGCGCTTCGTCTTCCGACAGTCAGACTTCATCGAATTAGCCATCGAAAACGTGCTTGAGGCCCTTCGGGACGGGGCGATTCTGGTGACAATCATATTGTATCTCTTCTTACTGAATTTCCGGACCACCTTCATTTCAGTGGTAGCCATTCCGATGTCGCTCATTTTCACCATTTTTATCCTCAAGCTCTGGGGTGCCGGGATTAATACCATGACGCTGGGAGGAATGGCCATCGCAATCGGCGTACTGGTGGATGACGCCATCATCGGTGTCGAGAACGTCTTTCGGAGGCTCCGCGAAAATCGCAATGCACTCGAGGGCCGTCGAAAGCCAGCTCTGGAAGTCATCTTCGATGCATCCAGTGAAGTACGCTATCCGATTGTTTTCGCTACCTTTATTGTAATGGTCGTTTTCGTCCCCCTGTTCGCACTCAGCGGCGTGGAAGGAAGAATGCTGCGGCCTTTGGGCGTCACCTATATCATTTCTATATTTGCCTCGCTGCTGGTCGCTCTGACCATCACGCCTGCTATGTGCTCTTATTTACTTCGTGCTGGACGGGCCCTGGACAGAGAGGAGGAGAGCTGGCTGCTTCGAAAATTAAAAGAAGCCTATGCCCCGATCCTGCGCTATTCGCTGAACAGACCAGTTTCGGTGATGCTTGTTTGCCTGGTGATGCTGGCAGCCACCTTAGCTCTGGTTCCTTTCCTGGGCAAAGCGTTTCTGCCTGAGTTTAACGAGGGTACATTGACTATCAACTTGGTGACGGTTCCGGGAACTTCCCTGCAGAAATCGGACGGATTAGGAAGACTGGCAGAAGAAATCATTCTGTCCAACTCCGAGGTGCTATCCACGGCCCGTCGGACAGGAAGGGCGGAACTGGATGAGCACGCGCAAGAGGTTAACGCTGCCGAGATGGATGTTCGTTTTCAACTGAAAGATCGCGATCGGGAGACCTTTATATCTTCGCTGAGAAATCAATTGGCCATTATTCCAGGGACCAACTTCAGTATTGGCCAACCCATCAGCCACCGGATTGACCATATGCTTTCCGGAACTCGGGCCAACATTGCGGTCAAGCTGTTCGGCCCGGATCTGCTTCGCTTGCGCGGCCTTGCCGAGCAGATACGGAGGGCCATGGAGTCGGTCGAAGGAGTGGTCGATCTGCAGGTCGAGCAGCAAACAGATATCCCCCAGACACGGATCCATTTCAATCGGCTTGGACTGGGAAAACATGGGCTTTCAGTTGACGATGTGGCACGCGCAGTCGACATTGGTTTGAATGGAGAAGTGGTGGGTCAGATCCTGGAAGAACAAAAGGCATTCGACCTGCTGGTCCGATTCGAGGAAAAGTCGCGATCCAATATCGAGCAGATCCGGCGTGCCAAGATCAATACCCCTTCCAGAACGGCCATTCCCCTGATGCAGGTGGCCGATGTCCGGATCGATTTCGGACCGAACTTGATAAGCCGTGAGGATGTGCAGCGAAAAATCGTTATCCAATGCAATGTTTCCGGAAGGGACCTGCGCGGCGTAGTGGATGACATTCGAGCCGCCATCGAAAGCCAGGTCAACCTGCCCGAAGGCTATTATGTGGTCTACGGGGGGCAGTTTGAAAGCGAGCAGCGGGCCAGCCGCACGATCGGCTTGTTGTCACTCCTTGCGGTGCTGGCAATTTTTCTCATTCTCTACCTGGCCTTCGGGAGTATGAAGCTGGGAGCCTTGATGATGGTCAATCTCCCCCTGGCCCTGATCGGAGGGATCGTCGCGGTTTTTCTGGGAGGGGGTGTCCTAAACGTAGCCTCAATGGTCGGTTTCATCACGCTGCTCGGAATCGCGACTCGAAACGGCATTTTGCTGGTCTCGCGCTACGAGACCCTCCAAAAGGAAGGCCAGTCGCTGAGAGAGGCCATCTATAGAGGTTCAATGGAGCGACTCAGCCCCATTCTGATGACGGCTTTGACTACCGGGTTGGCGCTAATCCCGCTGGCGCTGGCTGGCCATGAACCTGGTAATGAGATTCAGTCTCCGTTGGCGATAGTGGTGCTGGGGGGGCTGTTGTCTTCCACTTTTTTGAATATGGTCGTCATACCCGCATTGTGCTTCCGATTCTACCCAAAGCGGGCGTCTCTTTCGAATGCACCGCCAGAGTAAGTCGCCTTTCTGGGCCGAAAGCGACAGAGGTGTCCGTGAAACCTTCCGGACTCCAGTAAACCGATATCCTAGCAGCCTGTCGGACTTTTAAGGTCACACCTGATAGGCATCATTAGTACATGGGCAATCGATTCAAGACCATTGATCGAGATACACCTTATATGTTTCCCCCTTCGGTGCAGGAATGGCTGCCAGAAAAGCATCTGGCCCGCTTCGTCGTAGAGATTGTGAGTAAGCTGGATGTGAGGAAACTGGAGGATTGCTATACGAAGCGGGGATCGGAAGGATATCATCCAGCGGCGATGCTGGGCTTGCTGTTTTATGGATATGCAACGGGTGTCTTTTCGAGCCGCAAGCTGGAGCAGGCCACCTACGATTCGGTGGCTTTTCGCTACATAGCGGGCAACACGCATCCGGATCATGACACGATTGCCAATTTCCGCAAGCGGTTTTTGGAAGAACTTAAACCGCTGTTTGTGGAGATTTTACTGTTGGCGCAGGCCATGGGTTTTCTGAAGCTGGGGCGAGTGACGCTGGACGGGACGAAAGTGAAGGCCAACGCCTCCAAGCACAGCGCCTTAAGCTGGGGGCATATCCGGAAGTTGGAACAGCAACTGCGTGAGGAAGTCGAGGAGCTGATGCGCATGGCCGAGGAGGCCGATAACGGGGAAGAGGCAGAGAGGTTGGATATTCCGGCCGAGTTGGCACGAAGGGAGGATCGGCTCAAAGCGCTGGAAGAAGCCAAAGCGAAGCTGGCCGAGCGAGCGGCCGAGCGCCAGAAAGCGGAACAGGCGGAGTATGAAGAAAAGATGGCTCGCTGGGAGGCGAAAAGGAAAGGAAGCGGCAAGAAGCCGCCCGGTAGTAAGCCGAAAGCGCCAGCGGCAGGCGTTCGGGATAAAGATCAGATCAACCTGACGGATGAAGAATCCCGGATCATGCCGGTATCGGGCGGGGGGTTCGAGCAGTCCTATAACGCCCAGGCGGTGGTGGATAACGAAAGTCTTTTAATCGTAGCCGCTCATGTGAGCCAAAAGGCCAATGACAAAAAGGAACTCGAACCGGCCCTAGAGGCCCTGGCAGAGCTGCCGGAGCCATTGGGACGGGCCCAAGAGTTTTTGGCCGACAACGGATACTTTAGTGAGCCCAACGTTGAGAGTTGTGTCGAGCAGAAAATGACTCCCTACATTGCCGTCGGGCGAGAAAGTCACTATCTGCCGATAAAAGAACTTTCTTCCAGCCCGGATCCGCCTCGAGAAGATGCTGGTGAAGTGGAAAAGATGAAACACCGGCTGAAGACGTCGGAGGGTCGCGCGATATATGCAGAGCGCAAATGTACGCCGGAACCTGTATTTGGGATCATCAAATCGGTGCTGGGATTTCGGCAGTTTTCGCTGAGAGGACACAATGCGGTGGACGCCGAATGGGATCTTGTCAGCATCGCCTGGAATCTGAAGCGAATGCACACACTGTGGTGGCGCCAACAACAGATAGTCGGGGTCTGCTGACCCCTATTAAGGCCAAACTTGCCCGGTGCCAGGCGCCGCCAATCCGAGATACGCAGTAATTAACCTACTTTCTTTGGCCGGGAGTTAAGATCAATGCCTGGGAAACTCAAAATTCCAAACTCAAGTCCGACAGGCTGCTAGGACGACAGGAATGGAAAAGCCCCGGAAGGCCCGCGTGTAAACGTACGTGCCCGATGCTTCCATCAGTGAGCCTTGCCACATCGGTCGCTATTTGATTCACATCCGCTCCATCTCTAACTTTCACGATGTAGGCATTGGGTATAGGGGAGGGGCCACCCTGTTACATTTGAGCGGAGAAGCTGACTGCCAACAGCAGAATGAAAAGAGGAGCCCCTACAAGCATTTTCCTAGACATAATTAGAAGCGACATGGTTATGGCTGCAAAAAATGCAACTCACTCCTGGAGGAAGCTCCAGGGTGTGCCCAGGGGGATTCAGTCATCCTCGACTGTGCCTCAGTTGTACAGGACAGGATTCAGCTGATCGCCTAACGTAACATATTGAGAAGCTTAGGGTAAAGTCCCTCTTTTTCCGCCGGGAGCCCCAACATTCTATTTAATACGGTGGGGGAGCAGGCAAGATGCATTTGCGATCCAGTTACTCTCGAACTCTCACCACTCTCCTTCTAGGCTCCTGATGTCCTTTCAAGGGGCCAGACGTCACACCTAGATTTTTCAACTGAGATTCACACAGCCGGGCTGTTCAGTGTGTATTGTCTAACGAAAAGCAAGCTTAATCCTTGCACTCCAGAGCCGCGGATGACCAAAATGGGTTCCACTGAAAGGATTGCCAAAATTATAGGCGAATCGCTCATTAGTCAGATTCCGAATATCGAATTGCAACCTCACCATGAGCGGTTCACTGCCGAACAGATCCTTGCCGATCGAAAGGTCGAACAACGTTCGTGGCTTGACTCGCTGCCGCTCGGAATTGACCAACTCTGCGCCCGGTCGTTGCATCAACTCCTCCAGCTCGTCCTCTTCGACCTCCAGCGGAGTCCCACTTTCATGCCTGCCAGCAAAAGACGCCCAGAGGCTGGCCTTGCGATGAGAATAGGTCACACCAAAGGCTCCAACATTTCGCTGATCGTGATCGGGCGTGAACCGCGTTCCCGGTCCAATTTCAATTACCTCCTCCTCAAGAAAAAGTCCTCCGTTGATCGGTCCAATTTGAAAGACGCGCGAATTGGAATAGCTAAAGTATCCTGACCATCCTTTTCTTTCAGGCCGGACGTGGTCTGGCGGGCGATCTCTTTGTCGCGACCTCGCCTCCCCAGACCCTCAGCAAACGTTAATGTATTTATGAACCAGAGTACTTAGGATCGCGTTAGTGTTATCTCGGTAACTTCAGGCCGACAATTAAAGCGCACTGGTGTGGTAACTCCAATTCCTCGCGTGGTGTATACCCACATGTCCCGAACGCGATAAAGACCCTGATCATACTTCCTACCATAAGGGGGCAAAAAGGGAGAACCAATGACGGGAAATCGAACCTGGCCACCGTGGCTGTGTCCTGACAACTGGAGGGAGATCCTGCCATCGGTACTGAAAGTGTCAGCAAAGTCCGGCTCATGCATGAGGAGTATGGTCGGCACTCCATTTGGTCGCTTCTCCAGTGCCTGGGACAAGTCGTGGCGCCGCACCCACCCGTCATCCAGTCCTGCCAAATAAAGCCTCTCCCGCCCAGTACTTATCGTGAGTCCGGTATTTCTTAGGACAGGTAACCCGGAATCCTCTAAGCCCTTGCACACAATTTCTGCGTTTCTCCAATGATCGTGATTTCCCAAAATTGTAAACACGCCATATGTGGCATTGAGGCGGGCGAGAACTGGAGCTAACTCAAATATCGAGTGGGCTGTTGCCAACACATAATCTCCCACAAGCGTAATTAAGTCAGGCTTTAGGCTATTTGCTATATTAACCGCCCGGGCTATTAGTTCAATCTTTGTATTCGGATAGAGATGGAAATCACCCATGTGCACAATCTTGAATCCGTCTAGCGAGGCCCCAAGATGCTTCAGTGGGATTGTCACCCGTTCCACCTTTAGCCACTCTGTCTCAATTCGAGAGGCGTATCCATAACCTCCAACAGCAGCCAGACCTGAGCCGACAACGCTGTACCCGAACATTCTTAAAATTGTCCTTCGACTTGTCTTCTCACCCATTCTGGTCAGTGTACCCAAGTG
>JALLOL010000064.1 GCA_027717875.1 Acidobacteria bacterium AH-259-L09
CACTGACACCCATAGGGCGAGCCAATCTGACGGTCATTTCAGCTACTCGTTCGGCGTGTCCCTCTGTCTCTTGATCACGCAATTTGAGAGCCCTCGCCAAGGCTCTGGTAAATTCCGTATTGGAACTCTCTAGTTTCTCCTCCGCCTGTTTGTGCTCACTTTCTACAGCTTGCAGCTCAACAATTCGTTGTCGTGCCTCGGCCAGTTCCTTGATCAGTTGGTCTTTGGTTTTATGGTGGTTGTTTGTGCTGCCTTCCATTGAGATTAGCAAACCTCCAGGGAGGGAGTGGGACGTCTTTTAGTGCGGTCACTCATTTCAATTCTCCAATCACTAAAAGGATCGCCCCCAAAATCGCATTCACATTCAAACTCTTTGCCTCTAAGCACGTGGTGTGCCATTTTCGAGTTTTACCCGGATCGTGTGGCGGCAGATTAATATAACTCCCTTTTAACAAATTACTTATAGCCTGTAAGGGGCGTGAATTTATCACAGCTAGCTCAGCTCCTGTTCTTGGGGCCGGTGTCAACGTCAGTTTACAATTTTCTCGGTTGTGAGCGGCCCGGATGGCGTTCTGATTTGACAGCCGGATAAGCCGGGTCAAAGAATATCGGGGACCTGGCTTTATCCCGGCACTCCCGCAAGAAACCATCTTCATAGCTGAGCCATTCGCGCTGCATTTTCCCGAACGCCAGAAACTTGGGATGAATTCTATATTCGTCCACGATCTCCAGGGATCCCCCTGAAAACTGAAAAGCCTAACTGCGGTGGTGCAATTGCCAGTTGGTCGTATACCTCGGCGACAAGTCCACTTCTCTCTCCATAGGGCACGGCCCTAATGTAATGGATGACTTGTGGGGCTTTCTCCACGAAAAGTTTTCGTTCGATGTGTTCTCCGATCATGTTGATTCTCCTTTCTGGTTTGTTTACGACGGAAAGCATTTGCCAAACGCCAAGAGGAGCCTAGGGGAGCCCTTCAAGCGAATCTTCCGCTGCAGGAAGGCCCAGACGAGACTTCGCTCCTTGGCAAGAAAACCGAGCCAGGTGCTGCTGTCGGCGGTGATTCGTAGGTCAGCTTCCCCGATATGTTCCTCTTCAACCCGCAAGGTCTTGTCCTGCATCACTATGGTTGCCTTGCGCTCCTCGTCTCCAGTAAAAGTCAAATGGTAGGTGGCGTTGACACCTTCAGACTGATTCTTCTGGAATACCAAAGGTAACCCTTCCAAGAATCCCTCGATCGAGCGCGGCCGTAGACTGCCCCCGACTCGCTTGACCGTCTTATTGGGAAAGCGTTTCGCCACGTGGACTTCGGCATCTGAGCCAGGAACCACGTAGATGGTTTCCTCCTTTTGCTGGAGGGGTCGGACGTTATCTTTGAGATAACCTTTGCGATCGGCCAAGAATGGAGCAATGACATCCTCGCCTGCCGGACACACTGCCATGCAGTAGGCAGCCTTATAGTTCGCTCCGAAAGAGAGGCTCTGCCACATGGAGGCCGACTCAGCATCGTTCACCTTCTGTCGGTAATCCCGAGCATCTTTGCTTTCCGCCACCTGCCCGACCCAGTCCGTGAATCCTCCCATGAACTCCCGGTAGTTGTGCGTGTAGCAGGACGAGAAATTAAAGTCGCCGTCAGATGAGATGGCTCCCACCGGGCAGGCCGCCACGCAAAGCTTGCACTCAAGACAGGGGTTGTAATCAACCGGCTGATCGTGTCGAGACACCTGGGCGTCTGTGAGGACTGTGCCCAGAAGGATGAAGTTGCCAAACTTGGGATGAATCACATTGCGGTGGATCCCCATCTGGCCAAGACCGGCTGCCACTGCTATCGGCTTGTGGGAGACCACCCAGATTTTTCCAGGGAAACGGTCCATTTCCATAGGAAATCCCATGGAGGGGTTGATGGCGCGAAATCCTTTTTCTTCCAGTGTAGTGACGATCTTGCGGGAAATCTCGTTCACGTGATCTCCTGTGTGATGAAATTCCAGATTTGCCGCCGAGCGGGCCGGGCTTCGGATCGGTTCCCGATTCATACGGCAGACAAAGCTGATCAGAGTCCTGGTGTGTGGGAAGTAACTGAGGATATCGTCTCTCTGATCGGCAATTTCGGAGCGCTCGATTTCAACGAAGCCAACGTCGTCAGCTCCCGCTTCAAGACAGATCTGGCGAAGCCCGTCCGCATCGAGGTCGTCTCGTCTCGTCTGCTCCTTTTCAGCAGCCTCCTTTTGCCGGACAAGTTTTACTGTAGGATGTTGAGCGAGATTCATAAGGTTTTTCTCCTATTTATTTGTATATACAATTTATGGGCCAAAAAATTTTCTCCCCGGCTGCTCTCACACGCACGCTCTGACTTTCTCTGCGGCTCTTACCAAGGCCGCTACTCCAGACTGACCGAGTAGATTCTTTACCTTCGTCTGTGCCTTTTCCCAGGCCGGTTTCGCTTTCTCAAGAAGCTGCCGGCCTTGTGCGCTCAACCGAAACTGATGAGCGCGCGCGTCCCGCTCGTCGTCCACGACTTCAATCCACCCCCTGGCTCGCATTCGGTCAACATTTCGGCTCGCGGTAGAAATATCCATCTTCAGTCGGTCGCAGATCTCAGCTGGGTGAGCCAAGCCCAGGCGGGCGGTGACCACCAGGATGTTCAGCTGGCTCGTTTTAATGCCCAAGGGACGCAGGGCATCGTCATACATCTTGGTGACGACCCGGTTGAGCAGCCGCATCCGCACTGCGATGCAGTGTTGAGCGATCAGATCAGGCGTCGTGCTGTGTGTTTCCTTTTTCATTGCGATAAGTAATTGTATATACAATTATATGCCTAGTCAACAAGAAAGTTTCAGATTGTTTTATTTTTTTTGCATCACTGCGGAGCAGCTCCCCACCTCAGGGCCCGATTCCTCACCTGCTGCGGCGGGTGAATTTGGAGCCCGTATGTGAGGCAGAATCGTCCCAGTGCGCTTTTGACTTTCCATATACGGTCATCAGTTGACATTGCCTTCTAACCCATTAAGGCTTACAGTTAGCAACAATCGTACCTGAAAACTGTCTCCGCAGGGACGTCAGACACATCGTTCCATCGACCGATCAGGCTTTTCTCTATGACTCTTTCATCTTCAGTATGTCGAAACCGCCAAGGCTGAACGTTAGTACTGTAGCATCGCCGACAACTCACCCCGGATTTGCTCGAAGCTAGGGCGCAGATGCAAAGGAATTTCTCCCAACATCTCCTCGGCCTTCACCAAATATTCCAGCCCTTTTCCCCTTTCTCCCACTTTAGCAAGCATTCCGGCCATCCTGAAGAGGTGGGGTAAACCGCTGCGAAGTCTCTTCGCCCAC
The DNA here is from genome assembly GCA_027717875.1 of Acidobacteria bacterium AH-259-L09. The sequence continues at coordinate 3,332 of JALLOL010000064.1, forward strand.
TTACGCTTCGAATCCTCTTCAGGGAAAATCTCGTATGCTGCGATTTCATTCTGGACAAGCTCGATGCCTTTGAACATCGCTTCTACGGCCTTTTCGTTTTGGCCGTCGTGCCTGAGCGCATTGGCATATTCCTGGTACAGCCCACTTAGTCTCGGGAATAATTCAGAATCGTCTTTCTCCTTTGCTGCGATCGCCCTTTCATAAAGTTTGAGCCTATGCGCTTTATCAAAAACGGCTGCCAGGGCGAGTATGGCAGGATCTATCTCCATCTTCAGAATGTGGGCTCCCAGTGTCCTAATGTGCTCGGCATCTTGGAGATCTTTGAGAGCGCGAAACTTGTAACTGTAAACAGTGCGTCTCAGAGATTTGGCTTCGGAATTTTGCCGATCGGCAAGAATCTTATCGGCTAAGGCAGACCCTTTAGATGGATCAATATGCCTCAAGGTTGTGAAAAGATACCTGTAGGCCGTGGAAAGACGAGGACCCGCAGGATTTTCACGAATGTACTTTTCCAAAAGCTCTTCTTTCCGCTCCAGATCCTCCAATTGGTTAATGTCATGGAGCTCTTCGAGCGGGGTCAGATCATCCTGCTTGCCGTGAGATCCACTCTTCTGAAAAGCAAAGCAGTGTAAGCACACAGAAAGAAAAACGAAAGCAAGGCCAAACCAGCGGATCTTCATGAAATGCTTCCCTCCCCATAGAGACCACATTGCCTCGTTATTTCCCCCACACTTCGTTAATTTCCCCATCCAAGCTTCTGAGAAAGGCCAACAATGCCTTTTTCTCTTCAGCCGTGAGAGCCAAGCGTCGCAGCTCCGGGTCCAGGTAGGGATTCGGGTTCCCACCCCGATCGTAGAAATCGATCACGTCTTTCAGCGTTTCGAGACTCCCATCGTGCATGTAAGGAGCGGTGTGCTCGATCTCGCGCAAGGTGGGCGTCTTGAATGCTCCCCGGTCCTGTTCTTTGCCCGTCACCGCAAATCGGCCTGGATCGAGCAGCTGGCCGTCACGCCAGGCGATTCCCGTGTCGTGGAAGCGCTCGTCCGTGAAGTTAGGGCCCACGTGGCAGGCCGTGCAGTTTCCCTTACCACGAAAAATGCGCAGCCCCTGGCGCTCTCGTTCCGACAAGGCAACGCGCTCGCCGTTCATATAACGGTCAAAGGCCGAGTCGCCTGACAAAATAGTTCGTACGTAGGAGGCCAGGGCCTTTGCTAAGCCCTCAGCGTTGATCTCGGTTCCTAAAGCTTCGCGAAACCGATGGCGGTAATCTTCCCGCTGCTTCAACCTTGCCACCACTTCCTCCAGCGTCATATCCATCTCCTTTGGGTCCTGGATGGGTTGAAGCACCTGCTCTTCCAGGCTGGAAATGCGGCCATCCCAGAAGAAGGCGCCGCCGTAACCGCGATTGACGAGCGTGGGCACGCTGCGAGTGCCTTTCCGATCGAAGACACCTTGGCTGACAGCCCGACCATCGGTGAATGCCCGCTCGGGGCGGTGGCAACCCGCACAAGAGAGGGTCTTGTCCTGAGAAAGAATAGGGTCGGAAAAAAGCTTTCGGCCCAACTCCACCTTGTCTCTCGTTAGAGGATTATCTTCGGGCACAGGCATGTAGAGGTCGAGCCCCAGAGGGATCTCCGGACGCAGTGGCGCCACTGCCGTCTTTGCCGCGGCAAAGGCGGCAAGCAAAGCTACTGCCAGCAGAGTTGCCGTTATCAGTAGATTGTTGGAGAGATTTTGACGACCCATATAGAACTTGCCAGGGAACAGCGTCCTGCTAAGCCCAGGGATGGAACCAGGGAATGGGTTCCCCCCTTTAGATGCCAGACTCTTATTCGCTGCCCTTGCCTTGCGGCAGGAAGTTCTCCATCACCCAGACTTCGGCGGTTTCGTCCCCGCTGCTGGCGCCGAAAGCAATGCGTCGCCCGTCGGGATGAACACTCAGGTTGCGCATGCCCAGTGCGCCCATTGCCAGTCCGAGCTTTTGGGGTTCCCCGCCTTCCGCGGAGATGCGCCACAGCTCCATTTTTGGGTGGCGGCCCCAGATGCCCTTCGAGAAGAGCAGGTGGCGTCCGTCAGGCATCCACGCAACACCTCTGATCTCAATGCCTTTCTCTTGCTCACGTTGTTGCAATCGAAGCAGTTCCCGGGGTTCCCCACCCGTGGCCGGGATGACCTTCAGGACATTCCGGTTACCAACAAGGACCCACTGCCGGCCATCCGGCGAGATCGCCCGTCCACCACGTTCACTACCAAAAGTTGAGCGATCAAGCTCCCTCTCGTGCCCCGTTTCCAGGTCTCGCTCCAGGATGCGCCTAACTCTGGTAGCAAAGTCCCAGGTCTTATAGAAAATCGCCTTCCCGTCGGGGGACCACTCCGCCCAGCCCGTGGATGCATCGGGCCCCAATTGTACAATAGGTAGGACCTCACCCGTCTGTGCGTCGATCCGGTAGACGCCCATGCGACCCTTGTGGTCTCTAGCAGCTGCCAGAAGCGAGCGGCCGTCAGGGGACCAACGAGGGACAAAGCGTTTGGTTGTCATCTTGAGCGGGAGTTCGCGCTCCTCGCCGGTTTCGACAGAGCGAATGACGAGCACCCAGCCTGCCGTGTCAAACCCGGGAGTGGGGGCCGGGTCCCGCAACGAGAGATACGCCAGGTACCGGCCGTCGGGCGACCAGTCGGGTCCTAAATTACTCCCCACGTAACGCTGGCTGATCTTTTTCGGTGGATCGAGAACTTGGCCCGTTACCGGGTCAAGCGTGGCAATATAAACATCATGTGTCCCCCTTCCCACGCCGTAGTAGAAGGAGCCGTTCCGGGTGAACCCCAGCGGCAAGACGGTTCCTATACCCGTCTTAACCAGTTGTGGGGAGTCCTGAGGTCTTCCATCGGCGACCGGAATGACCCAGGCATCGGTACTGCCCGTCCGGTCACTGGCGAAGAGGACCCGCTTGCCATCCGGTGCCCAGCCGAGCACCCAGTCGTTGGCGGGATGCTCCACGAGCGCAATTTCGCGGCTGCCGTCGGCAGCAAGCACAAAAATGTCTCGCTCCGGGGCATCTTCCTTCGTTGGAAAGTCATAAACGATATACTGCCCGTCGGGTGAGAAGCTCATCTGGACTGGGAGGCGCCAGTCCAGCGTCTTGAGCGTCTGCACGGAACGATCTGCTACGGAGACCAAGGCGATCAGGTTGGTTCGATCGTTTCTGGTGAAGATCGCCAGAACGTGTTTGCCGTCGGGGGACCAATCGCTAGGTTGTATGGTATAAACTTCCGCATTGCGATAGAGAATGCGGGGTTTGGAGGCGTGGCCCTCCCTGGCGACTGAAGTGACCCGCAGGTCAATGAAGGGCAAATCCTTCGTTTGCCAGTTGACCCAGTTGTAGGCGACCTGCTTGCCGTCCCGCGAGATTGTGGAACCCCAGCTATACTCGGCTGGGTTCTCCTCCCAAGTCTTGTTGGTGAGGCGGCGGTTCTCGCCCGTGGTGAGGTCGCGGACAGCAATGCCACCCGTCCCCCAGTCCACAAATGAGAGGTACCGTCCATCGAGAGTAATAGTACCCGAGTCATCCACGCCAGGACCTGCCCAGACCCGTCGCGCTGCCATCGTCGATCCCTTGTCTGCTGAGGCGTACTTTCGTGGTGACGACAGTTTGGCCAGTCGCTTTCGTGCCACACGAACTGCATCTTGCTGGATGGGATAATTGTCAATGACAGCCTGATAGGCCTTCCTGGCCTCCTGCTTGCCCAGCTTTTCGTAGCACATCCCGATGTGCAGCTGGGCCTGTGCCGCCAAAGCCTCGTCGGCAGCGTTCGATAGCACCTGCTTGTACAATACTATCGCCTCTTCCAGTTCTCCTTTTACCTCCTCAAGGTGTCTCGCTTTGTGAAAGTCTTTGTTTCTCGCCCGGCTAACTGCGAGATCGCTCATCAGAGCCAGGGCCAAAAAGACACTCGAAACCAGAATTGCATGCCGTCTCATAAGACCTCCTTTCGATCTGGTTTGAGTGTGGCAGGCAGCATGTTAAATGTCGCAACGGCTTTGTAAAAATTTGTTAAATAATTGAAAAATCTTATTAATCTCCAGAGGGACAGGCAACATCAGGTCAGTGCCGTCTGACCCCTCATCCCAGAAATTTGTAACCGACGCCGTGGATGGTGATGAGATGTCTGGGCTGGTGTGGATCCTCTTCAATTTTTTGCCTGAGCTTGGCCATGTGCGTATCCACCGTGCGCGTAGTGGGAAATGAGTCGTATCCCCAAACGGCATTGAGCAGATCGTCACGCGATACCACCTCGCCCCGTCTTTCGAAAAAATATTTGAGGATTTCATACTCCCTGGGAGAGAGGACCACAGGCTTACGCTTCTTTTTGGCGGTGTATTTTCTGAAATTGATCTCCACGTCTCCGAACCGGCACCTCTCTGGAATTCGCATGCCTGACTTGGCTCGTCGCAGAACGGCTTTAATTCGTGCCATGAGCTCCAGGACGCTGAAGGGTTTCGTAATATAGTCATCCGCACCCAGTTCCAAACCGAGCACCACGTCCGCTTCCTGACTTTTTGCGGTCAACATGATAATGGGAAGATCAGGGAGCTTCTTCTTGAGTTCTTTGCATACGTCATAGCCGTCACGCTTGGGAAGCATCAAGTCAAGAATGACAAGATCGGGACGCTCCTTGAGGGCTGTTTGGCAACCGCTCTCGCCATCGTAGGCAGCCAGGACCTCGTATCCTCTGGCTTCCAGGTTGAACTTCAAGCCGGCTACCATGTTTTTCTCGTCCTCAATGATGACGATTTTTGCTTCTGCTTCTGGACTCATCGTTTTTCCACCGTGGATAACTGGGCCCCCTTCGCTCGCCAGTCGAGCGATCTAAAAAGATGCCTTCCCCGTCCTTTGCTGCCATGGAATCTTGAGGCTGAACGTGCTCCCTTTTCCCTCCTCGCTCTGCACCTCGACCGTTCCACCGTGAGCTTCTGCACCGTGTTTCACTAGAGTTAAGCCCAGACCGCTGCCGCGCCTGTCCAGCTTCCGCGTAGGCCCTCGATAAAACTTTTCGAAAATCTTTTCTATTTGATCCTTTGCAATTCCCACACCCTGATCTTGCACTGAAATGCGGATCCAGTCCGCATTCGTGCTCACCCTCACGCCGATGTATTTCCCTTCCTCCGAATATCTTGTTGCGTTGTCGAGGAGGTTCAAGAGGGCTTGAGAAATTGCGTCCTGGTCCACCCTTGCAATCACGGGATCGGAGGGCAGTTGGTTGTCTACGGTAAATCCAAGATCACGAATATGGAACTTGTAAGCCTCCACAGTATTTCGGACAATTTCAACGACATCAGCCTCTTCAAAAGTGTATTCCTTTCTGCCTGCATCGACCTTAGAGAAATCAAGCACATTGTTGATGAGATGGGTCAGCCGCTCACTCTCTTTTCGAATGATTCGATAGAATTCCTGCCGCTTGGCTTCATCCTGGACCAGGCCCGTCTCCAATGTCTCGCCGAACATGCGAATGAGCGCCAGCGGAGTTTTCAGATCGTGTGACACATTGGAGACAAACTCCGACTTCATGCGAGAGAGCTCGACTTCATGAGCGGCCGCATGCACAGTAAAAACAATACCGATCACCATGACTAAAACAATCGCGAGGAAGAGAACCAGGTAGGTCTTTTTCTCGCTCCCGACAAGCTCCTCAATTGATTTTCCTTCTCGATGAAACAATGCCACCTTCCAGACAGGCAAGACTCCAGAAAAATTTTGAGCCACGAGATAATCAGATCCCGGGACCTCTTCCTGCAGGTATTGAACGCTTTCGTCTTGATCGAGAATACCGACCAACAGGTCCTTGCCAAGATCGACCGTCGTGAGAATTTGCTGAAGTAACGCAGAGAGGATGTGATCCTCTTCGATCTGATATCCCAGTGCTACGATCTGTATCTTTTGGAAAGATGGAGGAAGTTTGACGTAAGCGAGATGAAGTGTCTCGTTGTCAAACTTGGCAGAAATGTGGTGCGGCTCCAAGGGGAGAAGGGACCCTTTGATGTTCGATTGAATTTGGGGGATGATGGTCTGATCGGCCCACTCGATAAAGCGCATCTGTTCAAGCAAGTGCCCTTCTTGCTGCTTCGATTCTTCCCATTTTCGAAGTAGAGCCGGAGCCGGTTCGCCCCCGCGGACACGCTCTTCAATCTTTTCAACTGTGGACTCAAGATAGTAAGGAAAACTTCCATCTTGCAGGTCCCATGGGCTCCTGAGCAGTCGCTGATAGAGATCCACAAGAGCGGTGACTTCTTGTGCGTCCTCTTTGAGCACAGCGTGACCGTCGGCGATCTGAGAGAGAGCCACAACAAAGCAAGGAATGCCTTCCGACGGTGTGAGATCGTCATGTGGAAGCGAAAGAACCTTCCTGTACTCCCGGATTCCCTCACGGTACTTCCCCAGCTTGAAGAAACACCGGCCGAGTCGTGAGAAAAGAAAAGCCTGTTCAGCGGGGGACGCCGTGCTTGCCAGTAGCTTCTTATAGAGGCGAACTGCGGTCGAAAAGTCGCTCCCGACCCACTCGGAGGCTTCTGCCAACCGTAGATCTGGCGTTGCAGAGACGCTGTCCAGGGCCGTCAAGTTGACCTCCTTGGACCATCCCAGCGATATCCGGGTCGACACCACACCACCATCGGACTTCACGAGAAACGGATGCTTCCATCCTTTCCTGGTTGGCACGAGGTCATGCAGCCAACCCTTAACCTCCTCTACTCTTTCGAACGGCGGAGGTGAATTCTCCAAAAAAGAAAGCGCCGCCTCTTGTTGCCGGAGCACTTCCCGTTCAATCTTGTCGCGCACCAGGCTGACCGTGCCACGGTAGTGAGTCTCCAAATTATCCGCTTTTTCGTGGACCGACCGGAAACCAAGGTAGCTGAGGATGGTACCCGGGAGGAGAATCAATAGAATGGCCAGCAAGAAAATCTTGGTCCGGGGAGACAGATTGGACAACAAAGCCATCCTACGGAGAATACAAAACCGCAGGTTAAAATACTTCAAAAATTGTAAAAAGATGTAAAAAGAGAGGCGAAATATCCGTTGCGGGAGAGCTAACAGGTTGTGAGGCGGCGGATTTACCCTGCACTCTACTCAAGGAGCAAGCAGTCCTCCACCGATGTCACCGCACAAGGTCTTCATCATTGCGCCGAGTTGAGGCTCGACGGAAAGTTGATGTCCGTGGAAGTTAAGAGAGGTTCCGGACTGGAGCTGGCATCCCCCGAGGTTCTTTTTCAGACAGATGTAAGGGAGATGCACCATACCAAGAACTCAAGCGTCTGGTCCCGACGGGGGAGTGATGATTATCTCGCCTCTGGCTCCTGAGAACCGACACCCATCGGCTCTGCTGAGATCTTGACGGCGCTTTCCAACCCTGAATGGTCCGTGAGTGAGCCAAGGGGACATTGATGGAGCAATGGGGAAGGGCTCCTCTCGCCGTGGAGGTAGCAGAGCCATCCAGTTCTGCGATTTCACGGAAGGGCTATCAACCAGCCAGCAGGTCAACCAAACGCATCAGTTCTTGATCGGTGGTTTCATTTGGCACCGAGCAACCTGGTGCAAGGATGAAATTTCTGCCCGCTGCTTCCTGTGCGCTCTGCCACTGTTGTCTCAGCTCCGCTTGGGACAGATTCCGGAAATTTCGTTCGTCCAGGCCTCCCATTAGTACACCGTAATAGCTCTGGCGCATGCGGCTCATAGGAACGCCGGTCCCGTGAACGGAG
>JALLOL010000065.1 GCA_027717875.1 Acidobacteria bacterium AH-259-L09
TTTCGTCCTCCCCAAGCGGAGGATGCCCAGTCCCACCACACAAAACTGAGGTCCTGTCCTTCAACAACACTTCCTGCATCCTCAGCTTCTCTCGTTACCTTTGACTCAACAAGAAAATCCCCTTAAAATCTGTTTTAAAACGTGGATTATCAAATCAATCGAAAAAATTAGGTCTATCAAATTTAAAGGAAAGGTGAGTCATGTCTAAATGGTCACGTCGAAATTTTCTGAAATCAGCCGGGACAGGAATCGCCCTCTCTTCAGCCTCTCTGTTTGTGGGAACAGCCAAATCCTCCCCCAATGATCGAGTTCGCCACGCTGTCATAGGAACGGGCGGAATGGGGCAAAATCACTGCCGTCGATTTTCAAATTTAGGTGAGGACGTTGAAGTGGTGGCAATTTGCGACCTCGATCCGGAACGCAGGGAAAAAGCCGCTCAGCTACTGCCCTCCTCTTCGAGGCTTGCGAAATATGAAGATTACCGCCGCATCCTTGACGATAAGAGCATCGATACCGTCAGTGTAGTTACTCCGGATCACTGGCACACAAAGATAGCCCTGGAAGCCATTTTGGCGGGAAAACATGTCTATGTCGAAAAACCTTGTTCTCACAATGTTACGGAGGGAAAACTACTGCTTGAAACGGCTAATAAATACGAAAAGTGTGTCCAACACGGCACTCACAGCCGAAGCGGACAAGGGATCATCGAAGCCATGCAATTCCTGCATGAGGGGAATTTAGGTAAAGTCAGAATGGCGAAGGCGATCAATCATCAACTGAGAAAGCCCATCGGGACAGCACCGCCCAGTGATCCCCCACCGGGGGTGAATTATGATCTGTGGCTGGGCCCTGCCCCGAAACATGCTTTCACGAAACATCGATGGCACTATAACTGGCACTGGTTCTGGGATTATGGCACAGGGGATCTAGGGAATGACGGAATTCACCAGCTGGACGTGGCACGCTGGGGACTCAATGTTGAATTTCCCAAGACCATCAGCGCTCCAGGCGGGCAGCTTTTCTATAATGACGACCATGAGACTCCGGATGCGCAAATGATTACCTACGTTTACGATGACTGTCATTTGAATTTTGAAATGCGTCTGTGGACCGACTACAAATTCGTCGGACACGACAACGGGACAATTTTTTACGGGGACAAAGGAACATTGGAAGTTGGTCGAGAGGGTTGCTTTGTGAGATTTATTGGTGAAGAGCCGCAAAAAATCGGTGGAGGACACGATCTCAGCGCGAATATGCGGAACTTTATCGACGGTGTGAAGGACAATAATCCGAGAAAACTAAAGGCTCCGATCCGGGAAGGAGTCATCTCCGCTGAGCTTTGTCATCTGGGTAATATTGCGACCCGCGTCGGGCGGCAGCTTGAGTACCACCCGAAGAAACGCCGCTTTGTTAATGATAAGGAAGCCAATAAGCTGCTGAGCAGGGACTATCGCAAAGGATTCGAGCTGCCGGAGGTTAGTTAACCTCGACGGAGATCAAGCACGCCGCGCATAGAAGAGATCTTTCAGGGGTTGAGACGCCCCTCAAAATCGTATAGCCAGTGCCCGGATGGCCTCCATCCATGAAAATCGTAGACATTCGTGAGCAGAGTATTTCTATTTCTTCTGCCATACGCAACGCGGTCATCCAGTTTTCAGAGATGACCGCTTCTGCAGTTGTCATCATCACCGATATTGTGCGGGAAGGAAGAGCGGTGATGGGATATGGGTTTAATTCCAATGGACGCTATGCCCAGAGTGGCATATTACGCGAGCGCATGATTCCGCGACTTTTGAAGGCCCCCAATCAGGCCTTGCTCTCTGATGGCAGGGAAAACTTCGATCCCTTTAAAGCCTGGCAGGTCATGATGACGAACGAAAAACCCGGTGGCCACGGCGAGCGCTCGGCTGCAGTGGGCGCATTGGATATGGCACTCTGGGATCTGGTGGCTAAGGTTGAAGAAAAGCCACTTCATCGCCTGCTGGCTGAGCGCTATGGCGGAGGGATTCCCAATCCGGACGTGTATGTGTATGCGGCTGGCGGATATTACTATCCGGGCAAAGACCTCTCGGCCTTGCAAGATGAGATCCAGGCTTATCTTGACCAGGGTTATGATACGGTGAAGATCAAAATCGGTGGAGCCCCACTTGATGAAGATCTCAGACGAATCGAGGCCGTGCTCAAGGTGGTTGGCAGTGCACAGCGACTGGCACTAGACGCTAACGCGAGGTTTAACCGAGAGGTTGCTTTGCAGTACTCAGATGCCCTGGCTCCTTACGGATTGAAATGGTACGAGGAGCCGGTAGACCCGCTAGACTTTGCTTCGCTCGCTGAAGTCTCCAGATCATCGTCTACGCCACTGGCCACTGGTGAAAACCTGTTTTCTATGCAGGATTCGCGAAACTTGCTTCGCTATGGCGGTCTCATCCCCACCCGGGACATTCTACAGATGGACCCGGCCCTGAGTTATGGACTGGTGGAGTATCTGAGGACTTTGGAGATGCTGAAGGCTGAGGACTGGTCTTGGCAACAGTGCATTCCCCATGGCGGGCACCAAATGGCTGTCCATATTGCGGCCGGACTGGGACTGGGTGGAAGCGAAGCCTATCCAGGTGTTTTTCAACCCTTTGGAGGCTTCGCCGACGGCGCCAAAGTGGAGCAGGGGCGTCTCCGCATCCCTGAAGCACCTGGAATCGGCATCGAGCTGAAAGCCGACTTGATGAAGGTCTTTCGGGCCATCTCAGACTGAACACCTGAACTATCCCCGCAAGCGTACTGTACGGTACGCTGAGGAGGCCGACCGAGCGCAACGCGGTCAGGGCGGATGATTCCGCCGCTGCAGTAGAGTTGGCGTGAGAAATGCCGGCTAAACAGCCTCCAGAAAATCACTTAATAAGTATTGTGTTTGGAAACTGCGCGTACCAGCCGAACCAGAAGGCCCGCTGGGCTGGTAGCCGGGGCAAATGAATGTGGGAACCATCCTCCAGTACCAAAGCATCTTCTGTCATCCGCCAGGTACGACCACGGGCATCCTCGATGTGATCATCACGCAAGCGGTGGACAAACCGTTCAACACCGGCACTGTAGACTCGATTGGCGCCTTCAGCGCTGGTGATGACCACGAATTCTTGGCCGGCTGCCTGAGCATAATAGAGAGGATGCTTGCTGAGAAACTTCGCTGAAATTGCAAGCGGCACGACTTCACCTTCTTCCGAGGGAGAGTCCAACAACATCACCAGTACTTCTTCTTTGTTCTTCAGGCGACTGTCTCTCTTCGAGACTGAAAACATCAGGCGGTCAGTTGAGAAATACTTGCGATAGGCTGCGCCCTCGGAATAGTCACGTTCGTAGCCCGTATCGAGTGACAAAACAGTCGTATCGGGATGTTTCGCCTTCCACTCCCCCCAGGTGGTGGTTACGACGGGATGGGATCGAAGTCGCAAACCGGATCCAACAAGGCCGCCGACAACGGGCTTTCCTTCGAGGGTGGACCAGAGACTCATCGACTCTTCGTCAAACATCAGTTTGTTCGAACGGTAAAGGAATCCGCTTGTACCGAAGTGGCGAAGCCGCCCTCCCCCTTCACTTTTATAGGGGATAACGCTGCCACAGAGCGTGCAGTACACGATCGTGAGTTCCACTCCGCCGATTCGGTCCTTCGCCATTTCGTGCCACGCGAGGATGCGTTTCGGATAGGCTCGGATTTCCCCATTGACTGCGATCCCGAAGACAGTGTGTGAATCCTTGAGGTATTTCGCTTCGCAGGCAGAGACATGCTTCGGGTAATGAAGCGGCGGAATCCCGTTAACCCGCACGCCGCCCCAGTTCACTTCGTCTAGACGGATCAGAGACGGAACATCAGCGGGAAAGAAGTGGCGCATCTTGGGATCAATTGAGCTGTAGAGCATACCCTTGAACAGAGCGTAGTCGGGATGAGCTTCATAAGGAAGGGACCAAACCCACTCCCACCAGCGGTTCATGTCACCTCCGAACCGCTTACTCGTTTGTACTTCCAGAAACCAGATCAAGCGTCTCAAGATCGGAGTAGAATCGCGGCGGATCTGGGCGACTTGAGTTATGTCCAAGATCATGGCAGCGTAGCTGTTTTTCCACATGGAACCAATCTTTTCCAGTGCTTCTTCCACTGTGTCTTTGTCCTGGCTTGAGGCTTCGAAAAACAACTCAATGTCAGGGACTTCAGGCGAGCGGAACTCATTCCCTTCTACCGGCCTAGCAAAGGTGAGAAGCAAAGATGTAGCGACCACAAGAGGGGTTCTATTCATGCTGTACCTTCCGGTTTGCAGTTATTTTGATAACCAACCCCTCCTTTCCTGCACGATAGGCTTTCACCTTGTCCGGATTTGATTCAAGGACACCATTGACGATGCGGCCGGACTGGGACTGGCCGGATTCCGCCGCGATTCGATTTCAGGTTGTTCAGGAATCCTGGTCCGTGAAAGATCGCAGATCATCCGTTCTCTCAGCCGCCTCTTCGCTTTCAATCTGAATGACCATCAGAACAGATTGATTAATTCACCGTTTCTTGACCAGCCAGATCTCCCCGATCTGGCAGCCTCTTCCGGCGCCACCTCGCCCCAATTTGGAGGTGCAAGTCAAGACGACTTCGCCATCTCGCGTTGCTTCCTTTGCAATGTCAAACTCAACCGGTTGGACGGGGTTCGGCTTATCCATGAGAGGGTGGATCTCAAAGCTGTCGTCGGCCACCAGACGAACCTTGACCGGGGCGCCGTGGTAACGCGCATCGCCCGCGTAGACGATCCGCACCTCATAGGCTGCCTCCCGATCAAGATCGGTGTAACGCAGCTGGAGCGACGAGTCATAAAGATTGTCCGCATGGCGGCACCAGGATAACCGCCAGCCCTCCTGGCATCGGAACCCGACCACAGGCGTTTCGAAGAAGGCGGGATCCTCGGCGTAATCCAGTCCGCCGACCAGGTGCGGCTGACCTGTCAGGTTGCCAAGGTCGTCATAGAATCCGCCGGGACCCGGGTTCGTCCAGTCCACGACCTCAGCAATCTTGCTGAGACGCCCCTCTTCACTGTCGATTCCACGAATGTCATCAAACTGCCGAAGCAGCCAGGCCCGGTTATTGAGCGGGACGTCGAGAGTGTCCAGATTGGCTCCTCGCCCCACCGAGATAGCCTGGTACAGATTGACGCTGAGCTGCATCCGAATGCTCTGGAACAACGCTTCTGCCAACTGGTAGATTCGAAGCCGCCAATCCTGGGCAACCCTATCGACATCGGCCTTTTCCAAAACTGCTGCGGCGCGGCCCAAGGCTTGGAGTGAGCCGATCTCAGGCGCCTGGCGCAGAAACTCCATTGCTCTGTCTTCAAGAGCCGTTTCGTAGAGAAGCCGTGCTCGAGTATAGGCATCATAGTAGGCTCGATAAAGGGCCTGCTGAAATCGCCAGTTCAAAAGAATCGCCGGGCTCGCCTCTCGCTCCATTTCCTGAAACTGCTTCAGGGTGGAATAGACCCCTTCATTGGTTGCCAGGGGACCCTTCCAGTTCTGTTCCAGTGCCAGCAGTCCTTGTGAGAAATCGTCCTCATACTGGGGTCCGATGTAGTAACGGCTGTATTGGCGCAGAGCTTCTACAACATCCCCGTCAGGCTCCCATCCGAGAAAGCTCCAGATGATCTTGTTGACATCGTCATTGACACCTTCGGAATAAGTGAGGAAGCCAATGGCCTGATCTTCCAAGGCTCTAAAGATCTTGGCCTCGTCCCTGGGACGAGGATTGATGCACTCTCTGGCTTCGGTTAGCGCGTAGGCCAAATCCCAATCCGGAACCGCGTACTGGGACCTGAGACTGTGAGTAATATCCGGATACCTGCGAATGGGATAACGACTGGACACTGTCTTTCTGAGTTCCGGCAGACTCACCCTGATCTGTGGTCCGTAGACAATGCCCGCCAGATAGCCCGGCTCCTGGATACGCAGGATCTCATAGAATTCTTCCATCCATTCACCGACGAATCCCTGGGGAGACATCCAGATCTCTGCTTCGGGGTGGTACTGCTTCAGATTGGCGACTTGTTTCTCCAACATCGCCATCATGAACTTTGGCTGTGTATGCCCCGGATCTCCGCCCGGGACGAATACCACGTCAAGGCGACGGATCTTCTTGAAGACTTCGCCCCACTCCTTCAGAGCAAACTCCACAGTAGCCGGATCCGAATAGTCCCGATCCAGCGCGGGATACCAGATCCAGACATCCACGTCGAAGCCGTCCGAGATCTCTGAGACTCTTGCCATCATGTCGATCTGTGGGAGCGGAAAATGTGGGCTGTCAGCGTCATCGTCCGAGCGCGGAGGAATCATTTCAATTGCGTTGGTTCCGAACACGACAAGATCCCGGATGTACTGATCCCACATCTCAGCGGTGAAGGCGTCGTAGGAGTTCGCTTTGGGGCGATAGCCCAGTTGGTGGCCCCGAAGTGGATAGGCGGGAGCAGTGCTGAGGCGCATATCGGCTGGGGCAAGGATTCGGTTCCGGGACAATCGCATCTCTCGAAGGAGCCTTCCCACGGCAAACAGCACTCCGCGGGAATCATTCCCCACCAACCAGACAGCGGGTGCTTCTCGACCTTCTTTACCGATAAAAACACGATATCCCTCAGCCCCCGCCGTCTGTTTCGGAAGATCTCCACCATCGATAGGCCCTAGAAACTCCCGCTGCCGGGAGGTCGGGCCCACGGCGATCACCGGAATTGAGGAAGCCGGCCACTGCGACCTCACCTCCAACCGGATGAGTGTCCTCTTCTCGACTTCTTCCCGGAGTAGATCTACGGCGTTCTCTTCTACCTTGGACAGGTTTTCGGGAATGACGATGACACCTTCGGATAAGTCCACCCAAGCCTTGGCCTGTACTAACGAGGGCGTCAGAGCGAAGACAAACAAGAGGGGTAATAGCCGGAAGACAACTTTGGTATTGCTTTGATTCCCTAACACTGGCACCTCCTCCCATTTTGTCTGTAAAACTGGATTTCATTTTTGCATTCGACAATGAAATCACTTTTCTGTATCAGAAGCGAGCTGACAAGGCCCGCCCTTCCGCCGCTTCGTGACAACCGGGTGTGAGAAATGCGGGTTAAGCCAGCCACCTTTTCAGTTTCTTTTGCAGATCGGTGACCGTATAAGGCTTGGAGAGAACGTCCTGACCACCCGCTTCATAGACATCCTCTTCCTTTCCTTCCATGGCCTCAGCAGTGATGGCCAAAATCGGCACCTTCTTCAGGTCACTCCCGCGGATACTGCGGATCACCCGATAGGCTTCCCCATCCGGAATCATCATGTCGATGATGATCAGGTTAGGCGCAAACTCGATCAAGGAAGATTGGTAGGAACCTAGCGAAGAAAAAGAACGGACGTTGTAACCGAGGCTCTGAAGAACGAACCTTATGGAATAGATATTATCCACCATCTCTTCGATGACCGCGATTTGCTTTTGGCCGCTCTCCTTCTGACGAGTTGACTTTCTCATTGATCCGACTGCAGCTTGGCCCGCAGCATCTGATTGACCATTTGCGGATTGGCTTGGCCGCGAGTCTCCTTCATGACTTGTCCCATGAAAAAGCCCAACAACCCCTCCTTTCCTGCACGATAGGCTTTCACCTTGTCCGGATTTGATTCAAGGACACCATTGACGATGCTCTCCAATTGGTCCTCGTCACTGATTTGCTTGAAGCCTTCTTTGGAAATGACATGTCGCGGATCCTCCGCCCTTTCATACATTTTCTCAAACACCTGTTTCGCGATCTTACCGCTGATCTCCCCCCCATCGACAAGACGGACCAGATCCGCCAAGTGTTCAGATTTCACCGGGCAATCCGTAATATCCCGATTGTCCTGCTTGAGATGGCGGGTCACGTCGCCAAGCATCCAGTTGAAGATGGCTTTGGGTTGATTGTAAGTTTTGACGGCAACCTCAAAATAATCAGCGAATTGCCGAGTATGGGTGACAAGCAGGGCATCCTCAACGCTGAGGGCATACTGTTCGACGAAACGCGCCCGCCGTTCTTCGGGTAGTTCAGGGATCTGCGCCTCCAGCTTTTCGAGCCACTCCTCGGGAACCACCACAGGGAGCAGGTCCGGCTCCGGGAAATAGCGATAGTCATGGGCCTCTTCTTTGGCTCGCATGACCGTTGTTTTCTGACGTTCTTCGTCCCACAGCCGGGTCTCCTGTTGGACTTGTCCACCACTTCGGATCACCTGAATTTGCCTTTCGATTTCATAATCAAGAGCCTTCTGCAAGAAGCGAAAAGAGTTGAGGTTTTTAATTTCCGTCTTCGTTCCAAAGACAGAGGATTCCACTGGGCGAACCGAAACATTGGCATCACATCGCAGACTGCCCTCCTCCATGTTGCCATCGCAGATTCCCAGATAGAGCACGGTGCGTCGCAGGTAATTTAGGTAGTCGTAAGCCTCATGAGAGGATCGTAAATCCGGTTGAGAGACAATCTCCATCAGGGGAACCCCCGTCCGGTTCAGGTTAACGTGGGTATGCCCACCAGGCATGTGAATCGATTTGCCGGCATCCTCCTCCAGATGCACTCGAATGATCCCGAACCTTCTTTTCCGGTAATTGGCAACATTGCCTGTTTTCAGACGCTCTCCGATGAGAATTTCGATTTGACCATCTTGCGCCAGCGGCACCTCGTATTGGGAGATTTGATATCCCTTGGGGAGATCAGGATAAAAATAGTTCTTGCGCGCAAAAATGGAGCATCGGTTGATACGACAACCCAAAGCCAAGCCGGCTTTGACCGCCATGGCTACAGCTTCACGATTCAACACCGGAAGAGCACCGGGCAAACCAAGGCAAACTGGACAGGTATTGGAATTTGGAGGAGCTCCAAATTGCGTGCTGCAAGAACAAAAGATCTTACTTTTGCTGAGCAGTTGGGCGTGGACCTCAAGGCCGATGATCGCTTCGAATTCCATGATCGTCAGGAGTCAGAATCCAGAATTCAGAATCGAGAATTCAGAATCGAGAATGCCGACCAGCTGACCCCACAGACCACAGACAACAGACCACAGACATGTGTCAGCTCACAATTTATTCCTTAAAACTCCGAACTCATAACCCAGAACTCACAACTTAAAAGGCTCAATAGCTGACCACTCAAAACTAGCCCGGACGATGTTCTCGCACGAGCTGCAGCAGGTGCTCCAAAGTCTCAGAGGCTTCTCCAGGACTCAAGATCCAGTGAATATCTTTTTCCCGGCGAAACCAGGTCATTTGGCGCTTCGCGTAACGGCGTGTATCTCTTTGCGTCAGCTCAATCGCCTCTTCCCTGCTCAAGTTTCCGCGCAGTAGACTGATAGCGTGTCGATATCCTAGTGCTTCAAAACCCTTACAGTCAGGAGTATACCCTCTGTCCAGGAGCTGATTAACTTCTTCAATCAGTCCTGAGTGAAACATCTGACTGACGCGGCGGTTGATTCTATCATAGAGAATTGAGCGGGGTAAGTTTAAGCCAATCTTGAGGATGGAGAGATTCTTCAGAGACTCTCGGCGAGGCTGCAACTCGCTGATGGGCTTCCCAGTGAGAAAATAAATCTCTAGAGCCCGAACCATGCGAATCTGATCACCAGGCTGAACTCGCAAGGCAGCTTGCGGGTCTTTTTTCTTCAACAGGCGATGCAAATAGTCAAGTCCTTTACGACGGCCGATCTTGCGAAGCCGCTCTCGAATCTCTTCTGATCGACCCGGGCCTTCAAAAACACCCTCTAAAAGAGCCCGCAAGTAAAGGCCACTACCGCCAACAACGAAGGGGGTTTTTCCTCGCTGAGCGATCTCTCGGCAAACCTTCCTCGCTTCTACCATATAGCGGCCGGCACTGAAGTACTGGTCTGGATCGATGATGTCGTAGAGGTGGTGAGGGACTTGCCGCCTTTGCTCTTCGGTCGGCTTAGCTGTGCCCACATCCAGGGAGCGATACACCTGCACGGAATCGCAGTTGACAACCTCACCATTTAAAACTTGAGCGGCCCTGGCAGCCAAGGTGCTCTTACCGGAGGCTGTGGGACCCACCAGGGCCACGAGGAGACAGGCGTTTTGGTGCTTTCGTGCTTTCGTGCTGTGGTGCTGTGGTGCTGTGGTGCTTTCGTGCTTTCGCATCGCCATGTTTCCCTACGCTACCAATAACGTTTTAAGTCGATGCCATGGTAGTAATGCTTGAGAATTCGTTCGAAACTCCATCCCCGCTTGGCCAGTTCGACGGTGCCAACTTGGCACAGACCCACTCCGTGGCCTAAACCGCGTCCTTGGACACGAATCTCGACCATGTAACCGGAGTCGTCATAACGAGGATCTAAAGCAGTGACCCAGTTGCTTCGCAGTCCTAAAGCAGAACGGATATCAAGGCCTGCCAGGACCTTCTCGCCTTTGCTTCCAACGAAGCGCATTTCCACAATTCGACCCGCCCTACTTTTTCGCAGAGGTATCAGCTTTTTTAACCTTCCCACGCCGGCCAGCCGGTCAAGCTTTCGCTGTATCCGAGAAATCTGTATGTGATCATTCCAGGAGGAATAAGGGCTCGAGCTGTCCGGGCACTTCGCTCGTCCCCTCAAATAAGGAATGCGAGGCCTCTGGAAGATCACTTGATAGTCCTCAGTGAGGCCTCCACAGGTCGAGGAGTAGAAGGCCACAATCGGTCGGTCCTGATAGGTAGCAATTATGCCCCGTGTCTCCTCGACAGCACGATTAGAAAGCGGCTTTTCACTGCGGGCGCCCCCATACACTTGAGCACGATTGTCTGCATATAAGTCGAACCCGCGCACCGCATTTTGCCCCAGATTCGACAGTGCGAAGGTTCGTGCCGCAATCGTCTGAGCTTTAATGGCTTCAAGTTGTGGAAATTCAACGGGGTTTAGCTCGCTCGGAACAACCCCTTTCAGGTAATCTTCCAAGTTTAACTCATTGACAATAACGGGCCGTCTGAGAGGGTTGATAAAGACTTCCACTGCGCCGCGATAGAGGATTCCATCCAGCTTTAACAGCTTCCCCCGAGATGGCTC
>JALLOL010000066.1 GCA_027717875.1 Acidobacteria bacterium AH-259-L09
AACTTCTATTTCAAGCCCTGACAACTTCAGTTTGACACCATTTAATGCTGGGCATAGGATGACGGAGACAACCAACCCCAAGGCAACTAGGAGGAGAAGCTTATGTCTGCAGACCCCGTCAGTGTTGACTCAAACCACTATAAGGTGGAGTTTGAGAATGACCGAGTGAGGGTGCTACGGATCAGCTATGGCCCCCGCGAAATATCCGTAATGCACGGACATCCGGCAAGTGTGGGAGTTTTCCTGACGGATTGTCAGGGTAGGTTCACCTTCCCAGATGGAACGACGGAAGACATTCAAGGGAAGGCCGGGGAGGCTATGTGGTTTGAAGCAACAGAGCACCTGCCTGAGAATTTGAGTGATCAACCTCTTGAGGTAATCTTCATGGAGCTGAAGTAAGCTGGATACTGGTCCAGGGTATTCCGAAACGCCAAGCCTAAATGCAACCCTTAGAAGAACCTCCCCTTTTTACCCTCTATAGGTGACTACACTGACTACACTCTCCGAAACTCAGTGTCCATGCCTATTTCGCTGTAGTCACCCGTTGCACAGAGACGTATCTTCTCGGTGAGCTGCTAGGAACATTGTTCCAGTTCCTTGTAGCAGTGATCCCTTCTAAGTGATATTCTTACCCTCCCTAACAATCTCACCTAAAGGGGGAGGAAATACAATGAGATCTATAACTATCTTATCTCTAATAAGTTTCGTAGTCTGCCTCGGTGCCTGTGCACCAGCCGAAGAGGAGCCCGTTGAGGAGGCAACTACAAGGGAAGCTGATGTGGAGGCGATCAATAAACTCGCTGAAGAGTACACCGTAGCATTCAATGCTGGAGACTCTGCCACCATAGTTGGCCTTTTCGCCAATGATGGGGTGTTGATGCCACCAGATGCACCAGTCCGCGCCGGAAATCAGGCAATTGAATCCTGGTATCAAACCAGATTTGACCAGTTTACCATTGAGCAGAGCATTTCCCCCGAGGAGACTGAGGTGGCGGGAGATTGGGGATTTGGCAGAGGTACCTATAAGTCGAAATTCACCCCGAAAGATGCTGGTGAGGCCATAGACATTGAGGGCAAATACATTGCGATCCTGGGACGACAGCCCAATGGCTCCTGGAAGATAACACGCCTTATTTGGAACCGCAACAATCCTGCTCCTGGACAGTGATGGATAAACTCTGTCCATAAAACAGATGTTTTGCTGACACTCTCATTTAGAAAAAAGAGCCAGTGTTTTCGCGGTTTTCAGAGCATCAAATTTGAAGGGTTTTTCTGACACTCCGCACATCCCCATAATGCCATTAGTGATTGTAAACCAGGATCACAGATGATATAAGGACAGCAACACTTCAACTCGGAGAGGAGGAAATGCCATGTCAGAAGAAAACAAGGCCGTCATTCGTCGTCTTTTTAATGAGGCCATCAACCAAGGGAACCTATCCGTAGTGGATGAGATTATGGTCAGCAACTGCGTGTGGCACGATCCCGCTAACCCCGATGTTAAAGGCCCGGAGGGCTTCAAACAAGTCATCACTAAGTATCGGACCGCTTTCCCTGATCTCCGTGAGACGATTGAGGACATATTCGCGGAGGGAGATAAGGTAGTAGCCCGCTATACATGGAGCGCCACACACGAAGGTGACCTGGAGGGCATCGCACCTACAGGCAAGCACACGACGGGAACAGGGATTCTCATCAGCCACTTTTCCGGCGGCAAGGTAGTAGAAGGTTGGTGGAATTGGGATGCCCTTGGCCTAATGCAACAGCTCGGCGTTGTCCCTGAGATGAAGAGCTAGCTCCTAAGGACTTCAAAGACCTTGGTGCGGGAGACTCCCATTTCTTTACCTATAGCTCGAAGACTCAATCCTTGAGTGCGCAGTTTACGAATCTTTTCCTGATCAACTGAAACGCTTGGACGTCCTAACCTCGTTCCGTTCTCTTTCGCTCTCCTGAGTCCCGCTTTTACCCGCTCAGCGATGATGTCTCTTTCCAGCTGAGCCACCGCTGAGATGATCGTGAAAATGGCACTACCCAAAGGAGAGCTAGTGTCGATGTTCTCCTGAAAGCTCACAAAGTCAATGCCCAGGTTTTTGAACTCCTCCAGGGCCAGGATCAGGTGCTTGGTAGACCTGGCAAACCGGTCAAACCTCCAGCACAGCACCACATCAAACTTGCGCTTCTTGGCATCATTCATTAATTGGTTGAGGGCTGGTCTGGAATCTTTGGTGCCGGTCACACCATCGCAATATTCTCTCAAGATCTGCCAGCCTCGATCTGAGACGTAACGGCGAAGGTCCAAAAGCTGGTTCTCATTTGTTTGCTCCATTGCCTTTGAAACTCTGGCATATATGGCTACTCTGTTCATAGTTTTGTCCTCGTGATATGCTTTGTTTACAAACTCTCCAATGTGTGGATGGGGCCTACAGGCTTTTTTCCCACGAGGTTTTAGCTTGTAGGCCCATTTTGTTGTTGGGGCTTAAACTCCTTTATCCTTTTCCAGGATAAAATCAGCCGCCTTCTGAGCCTGAGCAGCAGCAAAAACCACCATTCGCTTGTCATTCCGGAGTCTTCTGAGCCAGCCCTGGATGTAGGCAGCACTGTTGTCGATGGTCCTGTTTTCAATCCGGCAGTGCCCACACAAAAAAGCGGCTCCCATCTCCGCCACCAGTTCTTCCTGGGAGTAGTCCTTAGAGCCAAAGGGAGCCAGGTTGTCCGTGTCCAGTCTGTTGAGCCTCGATTGATGGCCGGTGCTGTGGGTCAGCTCATGAAATAGGGTGGAGTAGTATTCTTCGTCACTCCTGAATAGTTCCGGCTGGGGCATGTTCACTGTGTCACTGGATGGCCGATAGTAAGCCTGTGACGCCCTGTGTTGAATGATCGGAGGTTGGAGCATCTGCTGGACTGTCTTTTCTGCTTCTTTGATTGGATGGAAGTCTCGGCCATTTTCTAGGGGTGGAATCTTCTCAGCTGGAATGTCTTCACACTGATCAAGATTAAAAACGTTGTAGTAACGAAGCAGTGGGATCTGATTGGTTTCTGGCTCTCCTGTTTCTGGATTTTCTTGCTCCACTTCTAGCCACTTCCAGAAGACAACAGGGGTGGATCTCCCACCCTGTCGAACATGTCCACCAAGCTGCTTAGCCTGTTTAAAGGTCATCCAGTAAGGGTTGGCGTATCCCATTGAGCCCAGCAGAAAGACGTTGATACCTCGATACTCTTTCCTGCTGATCAGGTTCTTGGGCATCTCAGCAGACCACGGCTGATGCCAGGGAACAGTTCCTTGCTCCAGCTTCTTGATGATTCGATTGGTGATTACTTCATAGGCTTTCATTAGTCATTACCTCCGAGCAGACATCCCTGGTCAGCAAAACTGAAGTAACGACCCTGGCCGATAATGATGTGATCCAGGCACTTGATGCCGATCAGCTTTCCCACTTCACACAGTCTCTTGGTGATCTGGAGATCTTCCTGGCTGGGAGCAGGATCACCACTTGGATGATTGTGAATGAAGATCAGTCCAGCAGTCATGTTGGCTATGGCTGGCCGGAACACATCTCTTGGATGCACCAGAGAAGATGTCATCGAGCCTATGCTGCTGGTGGTCATTCCTACCATGCGGTTTTTGCCATCCAGATGGACCACCAGGAAGCTTTCTACTGGCATTTCTGACAGGCCCTTAAAGAGCCGGTAGATGTCCGCTGAGGAGCGAAAAGAGACACCAACAAAAGGTTGGATTTCAGCCGGCACCACAGGTGCGTCTTTGACCAGTAGCTGAAATTCCTTGATGGAGTAGTGGTTGGATTGAGAGGAGTGAGTTAAAATTTGTGTAGCCATTCTAAGTACCTCTGTTGCTTAGGGTGGTTAGGGTCTGTTAGCTGCGCCAACAGCTTTCAGGCCCGCTTATCCACCGGGGTTAATGTTTCTGCCCTTTCTGCTTTGGTGGTCTTCCCCCTAGCTTTCCATTCTCTCGACTGCTTGCTGTTTTCCTGAGTGATGTTCTTTTACCCAGTTCACGAGCAAACAGTGAGAAGGGGATTTGCTTTTGGCAGTTTGGGCAACGAATCATAATATCAATATATCCTAACTGTTAGGTAAAGTCAAGAGAAAAATGCATATTCAGTTGCGGGGGGTGGTTTTCCTGGGCCTTCCTCCGAGCTTGCCATTCAATCTGCTGGCCCGCTTCTTGGCCTGGCTGTTGGCGATCACGACAAAGTGATCTTTTTTGAACGGCAGCCGGTCAGGTTTTAGGCCGGCTGCCCAGCTGGGTGAAGCAGCGCACCTTGTTGGATAGATACTCAGCGTAACCGGTGGGGAGCGGATTTTGTAACAGTTCGTCGATCACGGGCAGGAAGTAGTAAAGGGAACGAATGGGAGAGAGTGGAGGCGCATGGGGTGGTCGAGTGAGGCGGCGGGCCGTGGCCAGGAGCAAGGCGTCTTGAACGACTGAGAGAGGGATAGCGCGCCGGCAAAGCTGGCGCGCCAGTTGGCAGTCCGGGGGGCGAGCACGAGCTGGGGTTTCGGGAAGCTCCAGATAGGCGGCCAGCACCGCCTGGACGTATTCTCGGCAGGGTGGGAACAGGCGGCGTGTACTCATGGCTTTTTTCTACGAGCGGCGGCCTCTTGCTCGCTTTCGCGCACCCGATAGCTTTGTCCCTCAATGAGCGTCACGTCGGCATGATGGGTGAGTCGGTCGAGCAGACTGGCAATGCAGGTGGCATTGGGGAAAACCGCATTCCACTCTCTAAAGCCTCGGTTCGTAGTCACGATAAGGGAGCGGTGCTCGTAGCGGCGGTTGACGATTTCGTAGAGCAGATCGGCGGCATGGGTGTCATAGGACAAGTAGCCAACTTCATCAATACACAGCAGATGGGGGCGAGCATAGTTTTTTAGCTTGCGGCGCTGCAGCTCGGGGGAGTCACACTGCAGATCATCGAGGATTTCCGAGGCGGTGCGAAAGAGCACCGAGTAGCCGGCCAGCACCGCCGCGTGGGCGATGTTCTTGCTGATCATGGTCTTGCCCAGGCCATTAGAGCCGAGCAGAATCAGATTGCGGCCTTCCTCGATAAAGTCCAGAGTGAAAGCCCGTTCGATGATTTCCCGATCGATTTTCTTAGGCCAGTTCCAATCGAAGTCGGCCATGGGTTTAAAACGCCCGATGCGGGAGCAGCGCAGTCGGCGCTCCAGAGAGCGGCGGGCACGATCGGCTTCCTCCCTTTGCGCCAGCTCTTCGAGCAGGAGGCGAGGCGACCAGCGGGCTTTGGTGGCGCGGGCCAAGAAATCATCCAGATTTTCCGAGGTGGTGCGCAGGCCGATGTGGGCCAGTTGCGCGACCAGATCAGGATTCGTCTGGCTCAGAGAGTTCATCATAGGTCTCCGGGTTATGGGCTTGGACGTCGAGCTCGGCCAACTCCGGGCGTCGAGAGAGGTCCACGGGCAAGGGAGGCGGCTGCTTGAGCAAGCGCCGGCGTTTTTTGAGCAGAAAAGCCACGGAGGAAGCGCGGGGCGTGTGGCGCTCGAGAGTCTCGCCCAGGGCGGCTCGAAGTTCCTGGGCGCCATACTCATCGAGTAGCCGCAGCAGTTGTCGCGTCTGGCGGGCCACCGATTCTCCGCGCTGAAAGGCGGCATCCAGAAAGGCTTCGCTTTCGGGGACGGCCTGGGCCAGGCGTCCGGAGGGGGTGGCCCCGAGCGCTTTTCGTTTTTCTTCCAGCAGAGCCTTCTGGTGCTCGGGGTCGGCCCTGACTTGGCCTCGATCATACGAGCGGCGGTGGCGAGCGATCTCGGTCCTTCCGTCCAGAATGCGCACCAGGCGATCGGAGGCCACCAGGGTCAAAGAGCGACCCACGGCCGCCGGGGGAATGGAGTAATCGTTGAGATCGAAACGCACGTAGATGGTTTTGCCGGAGCAGACCGGCAGCACCAGGTCGGTGTCGAAGGGATGGGCGGGCAGAGGTAAGAGGTGCTTTTTTTCTTCTTCGAAGACCTCCTGAACCCTTCGGGAGCGGTCGCCCGGCCAGGGCCGGGCGTGGGCGATCTGGTCGCGCCACAGAAACGCTTGACGATTAAAGTCCTGCAGGGTGGTAAAGGGCCGGGCGGCAAAGAACGAGGAGCGGATATATTGGATTGCCCTTTCGACACGTCCTTTCTCATTGCCGCGGGCAGGTCGACAAGGGCGGGCCGCAAAATGGTAATGGGCCGACAGCTCCAGCATACGGGGATGGAAGTGGATGGCATCGCGGCGGCGCTCGATCACCACACTTTTCAGATTGTCGTAACTATGTGCCCAACCTCATTATGTGGCCGGGCCCGGCACGAAGGCCGGTATTGCTGGGAGGGTCGCGCTGTCGGGGCAACATAATTTTCAGAGGGAATCGAGCCAAGCCAACAGAGTTTCGTCATCTCGCCAGACGGCTCTTCGGGGGAGTTCCTCCGAAGACTCGAACGAAGGTTCGCAGACGCGCAAGGCTGCTTCCTTGATCCGGGGGGTAATCTCGGCATAACGATTGGTGGTCTCCAAGCTGACGTGGCCGAGCCAACCCCGGATGACAGTGAGCTCGACCCCCGATTCCAGTAAATGGACCGCTGCGGTGTGCCGGAACAGGTGAGGGCTGACGTGCCTGGCATCCCTTTCGTTTAAGTCAAGAGTGCCCGCACAGCGACGGACGATCTTGTAAATTCCAAAGCGGGTCAAGGGGGAACCGGAACGGGAGACAAAAACGGGGTTCTCAGGATTGAGGCTCCCACTCTCGTGTTGGAGGAGAGAGCGAAGCTGCCGAGCAGTCTCCTCCCAGAGGGGGCACATTCTCCATTTGTCTCCCTTGCCATGGAGGCGAACCCGGGGCTGAGCGCCGAGATCCAGATGGCCCACTTGAAGATCGGCCACTTCCTGCACGCGCGCCCCGGTGTTGTAAAGGAACAGCAGTAGGGTTCGATTGCGTGGCGCCTGCCGTCCGATGGTAGGCAGGGACCGAAACAAGGCTCTGATCTCCTGCTGTTCCAGGTACTGCATGGGGCGGGGAGCCGCCCGCTTGACGGGCACCAGCGCCACCTGTTCGCTGACCGGGAGCATTTCCGGCACTCTTCGGGCCAGATAATCAAAGAAGGTGCGCAGGGCGACGAGGCGCTGGTTCCGGGTTCGAACGTGATTGCCCCGCTTCTCTTCGAGATAGTGGAGAAAGCGCAAGGTGCGCTTGAAGCTCAGGTCTTCGACGCTCAAACGAGTTATTCTCCGCCTGCGGTCCTGGGCCACGAAGCAAAGGAACAGCTTCAGAGCATCTCGGTAGCTTCGAATCGAGGCCGGCTGGAGGCCTTTTTGGACCTTCAGATAATCTTCGAAAAAGGAACGAACAATCTGGCCCAGAGTCAATCGCATGGTGTCCCTCCCTCCTGAAGTAAAGGCCCAGCAAAAGCCTCAAAGCGTTGATTCGCTTCCTGCAACAGCGCTTGCGTAATCGTGAGATAGACCGCCGTCGAGGTGGGATCGACATGCCCGAGGAAGGTGGCCAGGTGCAGCAGCCGGGTACTGGGATCGAGCCCCGAGCGGTACCAACGCAGCAGCGTGCCCACGGCGAAACTGTGGCGAAGATGATGCAGCCGTGGAGGCGTTGTTCCCGCAGGTACCTGAAGATTCAGTCGAGGCATCAACGCATGAAAGGTGTGGCTGATGGTACCCGGGTTGAGGGGGCGGTTGTGGTTAAACGAGAAGAGAGGCCCTTCGCTGCAAAGCTTCCCGTGGCGTCGAATCCTGGCTTGCACAAAGACTTCCAGTAACTGACCCATCCGAGGCCCAAACGGGACCAGCCGACTCTTGGAGAATTTGGTCTCCCGAATCACCAACAGGCGCCGATTGAAGTCCACGTCCGCGATCGACAGACGAGCGGCCTCGCTCACCCGAAGGCCGAGTCCGTAAAGCAGGGCAAAGATGGTGCGATAGGTCATGGCGCGCAAGGGGGCTCGTCTGTTCTCTTTCAAGCCTGATGCCAGTTCCAGGAGGCGACGCGCTGTTTGTCGGTCGAAAATGAAGGGGATTCTCTGTGAAGTTTCTCTCCTTGGCTCAGCTTGCACGGGAGAGCGTTGCAGGTAACCTTGCTCGACCATCCACGCGAAAAGCCGCCGCACCGTACCCAGGAGATGATTGTAACTCCGGGGTCTTTTCCGGGGCCGTGAGGCCAGAAACGCGTTGATCCGCTCGGGGGTGATCGCCTCCAAGCACGTGACTTGCTCCTGCACCAGATAGCGATCCAGAAGCGCCAGTGTCTTCTCCTCCACCTCGAAGCGTCGCGCCAGAGCCCGCTTGTGGGCCAGAAATCGCTCTATGCCGTCCCGGAGGGGACTATGAAACACCCTCACTGGAGCACTCATAAGACCTCCTCTCCATCCCCGCAGGCCACTTCACGCAACGCCTCAAGGTCCACTTTGCTGTAAATCAGCGTCGACGATGGCGCTCGATGTCCCACGTAGTCCCCGATGATTTTCAAAGAGAACTCGGCCTCGACCAAGCGTTGCACACAGCTGTGGCGAAGCGTATGAGATCCCGCCCTGGAGACGGCAATCCCCGCTTTGTGTAGATAGTGAGAAGCGCGCCCGGAGATGGCCGAGTGGGTCAGGGGAGCGCGAGGAGCCATGCTGCGGAGAAACACTTGTCGATGGGTCGTCTTGGGTCGGCCTGCTTGCAAATAATCCAAGATCGCTTGACCGACCAGCGCAGATAGAGGGTAACCGGTCGAATGTCCGGCCTTGCGATCGGGGACTCGAAGCCGCTCCTGGCGCCAGTCGACATTCTCCAACGTCAGCGAAGCCACCTCCTGGGCTCGAAGACCGTAGGTCACGAGCAAAAGAAGGATGGCATAGTCCCGTTTGCCCACTGGGGTCCGGCGATCCACCGCCTCCAGCATGCGTCGCACCTCATCCCAGGTAATGGATCGCGGAATCGTGGAGAGACGATAGACCTGAGGGTGCTGCACCGTAGCACTAAGATCCCGCTCCAGGCATCGCTCTCGATACAGATAGCGCAGGAAGACCCGTAAGACTCCGCAAGCGCTCCGAACGCTGGACCAGGCCAGTCGCCGGCTCAGCTCCACGGCATAACCGCTCAGAATCGGGGGTGAGAGGTGGTGGAGATCCTTGAGACCGATCGCTTGCAGATAGGATGCGAAGAGCCGCAGGTAGTGCGTGTAGTATTCGAGCGAGCTCTCCCGCAGTCCTTTTTCCCGCCGCAGGTAGTCAAAGAACCCAGGGGCCCAATCTTGGAAAGGGTTCTCTGGCCTTCGCTGCCGTCCTGCAGGTACGAAGTCGGCCAAGACGACGGACAGCATCTGTTCGATCGGAATGCGCACCTCCTTGGCAATCTGTTTCCTCCGTTTGGCCCTGGCTCTGCCCCCTCGTACCTGTTTCCGAAGGTAATGGGCGATGAAACTGTCCACGTGGGCCGACAGATCCTCCAGGCTTTGCGCGCCTCCTTCTCGCGCAAACTCGCCAAAGCGCACCAGCAGCGGGATGCGACGAGAGATCGTCTTATAGGAGTACTCCCGCTCGCTGAGCCAACTCACATAGCTCTCGATGGCCCCGCTGATCCAGCAAGTGCGGATCCGATCGACCGTATCCGGTCTGACATAGTAAAGCTCCAACATAGATAACCTCCTTTCTGAGCAAGGATACCTTCTTTTGGAGCCTTTTTATTATGTTCCCAATTCCTTCCCCCCAACCCCTTCGTCTCCGGCACACTGTGATCGGCGGCCACATAATGAGGTTGGGCACATAGTTACGATTATGTTCCCGGGAACATAATCGTAAAGAAGGATTCTGGGGCAGCCCCCCAGCTGGTGGAAGGCGCGCACGTGACCGCGAAGCAGATTCTCCAGGCTCTGGTCGAAGAAAAACTCCAAGTACAGCGCCCGCGAATAAGAAAGCGTGAGCACAAAACAGGACAGGCGGCGCTGGGCCTGGCCCATCCTGACTTTCCCAAAGTGGGCCCAGTCCACTTGCCCTTGCTCGCCGGCAAAGGTGCGCAGCCGCAGGAAGGCCTCGCGCTGCAGGGGCCGCAGCCCCGCCACCACGCGCCGCAACTGGACCACCGAACCGGTGTAACCCCGAGCCTGAATCATCTGGTAAATCCGAGTGGCCCGCAGGCGGGGGTATTTTTCCAGGGTCTCTCGGATGAACTCGAGGTAGGGATCCGTCACCTTGGGCCGCTTCCCTGGATGGCGATGGAAGCGATTGGTCTGCAGAGCCCGGCGCACGGTTTCCCGATGCAGCCCCAGTTCGGCGGCGATGGTGCCCATCCTCCAATGTTCGGCGTGAAAGAGATGACGGATCTTGGCCAGCAGCTCGGAACTAATCATCTTTCAACCCCCTTCCTGAAACGGGTCGACAAAGCAGCCCGAACGACCACAGACCACGCAAAAAACCACCCGGAAGTGGGAAAACGCGCGAAGTTCAAAGGACCTCTGTTGGGCATCTACTTCCTCCTCTGGCCGCTCGTCGGCTTTTTTGAAGGCCAAAGAAGCCACGAACGGTGATGCAGGAATGCTGGCCGAAGCCCAGGGGCTTTGTCTACCTTGATCCGTCACGCGGGCCCGGGTGCGTCTGTGGCGATAGGCGCGCTGACGGTCCCGGTGGTCGAGCCGTCCTTCCGGACTTTGCTGATGGCGACGGTTGGCCTCACGGCGCTGCTGACGGCGGGCTTTCTCGCGACAGGGCGGACTGCAGTAACGATGTCCCCGGTCACAGGAGCGGCAGATCCAGAACAGTGCGCCGCAGCCTTGGGCGCGGCAAAAGCGTTGACGAAAAGGGGGTTGCGAGCAGCCTGCCATCCTTTCCCCGAGGCGGGGACTGGACAACGGCCCAACTTCATGGCAGGCTACCTATGCTGAGGTGGTGGGTCCTTCACAGAGCCGCCACAACCGGACCCCGATGGCTGGTGCAATCGGGGTCCTCTCTCCGCCTTGGGCACAGAGAATACACAATTTT
>JALLOL010000067.1 GCA_027717875.1 Acidobacteria bacterium AH-259-L09
TGTGAGAAATACGGATTAGGGAATCTGAAGTGTGTCTGTCAGTGTCTCTGCCTCATCCAACGTTGTACAGTCCGTAGCGCTCCTTCCACCATTGGGCAAACTCAGACAACACCTGCTCAGGGGGTTCAGCAGCCGATTCCAGGCATTGACTCAGATACTTTTCCGCTTCTTGCCGGGCTAGCTCTAACAGCTTGCGATCGCGCACAATGTTCCCGAACAAAAACTCCGGAATTCCCGATTGGCGAGTACCGACAAATTCACCTGGTCCGCGAATTTCTAAGTCTTTTTCCGCAATTTCGAACCCGTCATTGGTCTTGCGCATAATGTTGAGTCTTTGGTAGGCCTCGCGAGAACGTGCACCCTCAGTCATCAAAATGCAAAGGCCGGGGTGTTTACCACGACCAATCCTCCCTCTTAATTGATGGAGCTGAGAAAGACCGAAACGCTCGGCATGTTCGATAACAGTCAGGGTTGCGTTGGGAACATCGATGCCCACTTCAATCACAGTTGTTGAGACCAGGACGTCAATCTCACCTGCCTTGAAGCGCCACATCAGGGTTTCTTTCTCGTCCGCTTTGAGCCGCCCATGCAACAAACCGACCGAATAATCGGGAAAGACGTCTTTTTGCAAGTGTTCGGCCATTTCAGTTGCTGCCCGGAGATCAACTTTTTCAGATTCTTCGATGAGCGGATAAACCACAAAAGCCTGGCGGCCCTTTTCCAACTCTCGGCCGACGGCGCGATAGACTTCCTGGCGGCTCTTCCCGGTCTTGACAAGAGTCCTGACCGGCTGCCTGCCCGGCGGCATTTCGTCCAAGACCGACAGATCCAAATCCCCGTAAAGCGTCAAGGCTAGACTTCGAGGAATGGGAGTGGCGGTCATGACCAGGGTTTCCGGGCGATCTCCTTTCTCCATCAGCTGCGATCTTTGCAGCACGCCAAAGCGCTGCTGCTCGTCGATCACCACCAGGCCTAAACTTTTGAAGTCAACTCCCTCTTGAATTAAAGCATGGGTCCCAATGAGGATATCGATTTCTCCTGATTCGATCTGAGCGAGAACAGACTCTCGTTCCTTTCCTTTAACCCGACTGGTCAGAAAAGCCAGCTGGTACCGTGTTTCACTCAAGTACTGGCGAATGTTGTTGTAATGTTGCTCAGCCAGGATTTCGGTAGGGGCCATGAGCGCAGCTTGACAGCCGTTTTCAATGACTACAATTATGGCCTGCAAGGCCACAATGGTCTTTCCCGATCCGACATCACCCTGAAGCAAGCGGTTCATGACCTTGGGGCTGCACAGGTCATCCACGATCTCCTTCAGAACTCGTTTTTGAGCAGAGGTCGGGTGGAAAGGAAGGATCGACTTAATCACTTCACGAATTTTCTCTTTGATCCGGATCACCCTTTTCTTGGGAACAATCTGTCGCTGCTTCTTAGTGACGTGAAGCCCAAGTTGAAACAGGAAGAACTCCTCGAAAATGAATCGCTCATGGGCAGCCGTTTGGCTCGACTCGAGCTTTTTCAGATAAATATCCTTGGATAGCCTGGTACGAGGGCTGGGGAAATGAACCTCCTGAAAAGCCAGCCTGCGATCTGGAAATTTGTACTTTCTGAGAACCGAGGGGGGGAGTGGATCCTCCACCCGCTCCGGTAAATCATCTAACAACTGAAAAATGATCTGCCGCAGCATTCGGGTGCTCAATTGACCTACCCTACGATAGATGGGGACAATACGGCCCGTATGCACCTTCCCGTTTGATCCCTGTTCGATGATCTCAAACTCGGGACTGACCATTGAAATCCCGAGACTGAAGTTGTCCACCCGGGGAACACCGTAAAGGATGACGGTCTGACCCTTACGGAGAACTTTGTCCAGGTAGGGCTGATTGAAGAACTTGACCTGTAAAGAACCGGAATCGTCCGTCACCAGCATCTCGAAGATTTTCATCTTTTTCATGGGAGTGGTGTACCCGCCAGTGACCGCAACTTTTCCTTGTATGACTGCTTCCTCCTCAGGTCTCAACTCTTTGATTCGCCGAAAGTTCGTTCTGTCTTCGTAACGAAAAGGCTTGTATTTGAGGAGATCCTCGGCAGTGTGAATTCCCACCCGGGAAAACATCTCGGCCCGTTTTGGCCCTACTCCCTTGATGTACTGTACGGGCGTCTCGAGCTTGACGGACATTTGTTTACCAGAATACTCCCGACAGTGGAGACAGGCTAGCTCAATAAGGGCTGCTGAGGCACCCGAGTCTTTGTTTGAGAGCGAGATCGCTCCCCGAATCCATACTTCTTTTTCAGGGTGTTGACAAGGGAGCGCATTTTGTCTCGGTAGCGCCCGGGGGCATAGGAGCGGGCACCGTAGATTTGATGGTACTTTCGGTACAGATCGGGATGGTTCTGACGCAAGAAGCTGTAGAAGATTGTTTTGGCGGATTCTCTTAAGAACAAGACATTAGAAGAGACATAGTGGGCGCCATTCTGGCGAGCGGCGCGAACAACAGACTCCAAGGTCTCGCGCGAGTCAGTGATCCCGGGCAGGATAGGCATGATAAAAATACCTGCACGAACACCGGCAGCAGTGATCTCCCTAAGAGCCGTCAACCGTGCTTGCGGGCGTGATGCCTTCGGCTCTAAGTTCGCCAGCAGATTAGCATCCAGGCTGCTCAGCGAGATGTTCACCTGGAAGTCATTCTTTTCAGCGATTTTCTGAAACAAGTTGATGTCTCGCTTTACCAAAGAGGACTTGGTGGTGATGGAAAGGGAGAGTCCCTCAGTTTGAGCGAAGACGTTCAAAATTTTTCGAGTCAGGTGAAATTTGGCCTCGGCGGGCTGGTAGGGATCGGTTGCAGTACCCATCGCAATGTGTCTTCCCGCCACCCTCTTGTGATCAAGCGTTCGCAGCAAAACGTCAGCGGCCCGACTCTTCACGAAGATCTTTTTTTCAAACTCATCCCATTCCAGGTCCATGAACTCGTGGGTGTAACGAGCATAACAGTACGAGCAGCCGAACTCGCAGCCGCGGTATGGGTTAATGGTAAAGGTATCAGGCATCCGGTAGGTGTCACAGTAATTGAGAATGGATTTGCAGGAAAGCTCGAAATGCTGAACTCCATTCTTCTCCCTTAAAGCAGAGGGGGTATCCGGCGCTAGATCAAAGAGAGCCTCTTGTTTCACCTTTTCTTCACCATCTTAACGTCAGGGAGCAGGCCTGTCAAGGGGTCAGACCTTGAGTTTTTAGTTTTTGATTTTTTGTAGTGCCAAAAATTAAAAACTCAAAACTCAAGGTCTGACCCCATCCCCTCCCTCCGTCGCGAAAAAGGGGATTACAAAACTCGCTGCCCGTGCTATCCTGCCGTTTAAATAAGAAGGGGGGTGAGAGATGTCTTTCAGAGTTTCACGAAGAGAGTTTGTAACGAATTCCGCTTTGGCCTTACCGGCGGCCGGCGCCATTGGTCTACAGGGCACAGATACCCCGCCCCGAAGCATGAAACCCATGCGAATTGTCGGTCTGGAAGCAATATGGCTGAGCAAGCCGCTGAAGGAGCGCTTTTGGATGTCCCTTCGCCCCATCGGGGGCTACCGGCCCAAAGCCACCCGTCTCATCTTGAAGGTCCATACCGATGCGGGAATCACCGGATATGGCGAGGGTAGAGGGGGAGCAGAACTCCTTAAAAAGGGCTTTCAAGAGCTTATCCTGGGTGAAGATCCCTTCATGGTGAAACGGATCTGGAACAGGATGTTCAAGACCACGATCAGCCGGGAGAGCGCCATTAAAGGGTGAGACCAGAGAGAAACCCTCAGGTTAATGGCAGCGATCGACGCGGCCCTTTGGGACATTATGGCAAAGGCAGCGGGACTCCCACTTTACAAGCTCTTGGGCGGGTACACGGATAAGATTCCGGTCTACGTGACAGGAGGCTATTACCGGGAAGGCAAGGGAATTCGCGAGTTAGTGGAAGAAATCGAGGGATACGTGGCCCAGGGATTTAATGCCGTCAAACTGAAAGTGGGAGGAGTCAGTGTGGACGAAGATGTCGAGCGCATCCGTGCCGTCCGCAAAGCCGTTGGAGATAACGTTCGAATCATGCTCGACGCCAACAAAGGGTGGGATGTACCCACAACCATCGAAGCCTCAAACAAACTCCACGAGTTGAACATCACCTGGCTGGAGGAGCCCCTGCACTGGTATGACGACGTACAGTCCTTGATCCGGGTGAAAAAGAACACTCGTATCCCTCTGGCTTCAGGCGAAGGTGAAATCACCAGATTTGGAGCGCGCATCCTGATGGAGACCGGAGCCATCGATTTCATGCAGTTTGACTGTCACAAGACTACAGGCATCACGGAGTGGTTAAAGATCGCCGGCATGGCCAGTATGTATCATATCTGGATGGCACCCCACCATGAGCCTCCGCTGCACGGCCATCTATTGGGATCCGTCCCCAACGGCTACATTCTCGAATCGTTCGCAAATCCCGATCGGGATCCATTCTGGTTCGAAATTTACGATCGCAAG
Source organism: Acidobacteria bacterium AH-259-L09 (assembly GCA_027717875.1). The sequence continues at coordinate 4,514 of JALLOL010000067.1, forward strand.
CCCGTCATCAAAAACAGCATTCTCACACTGCCGGACGAACCCGGGATGGGCATTGAGTTCAACGCCAAGGCCTTGAGCAAATATGGAACCAAGATTGTCTAGTCCGCATTTCTCACACCGGCTCGTCACGACAGTCCAGTTTTTGGCATGAAACCGCGCACCAGACTGATGGGGAAGAAAAAGTGAAGTCAAGGAATCTGCGCTAGACCCAAACTTCCAGGAGTCGATCAATGCGACGTCGAGAGTTTCTTCGCAACACTGTTTCCCTTTTGATGGGGACACAATTTTCACAAACACAAGGGCTCGCTGCAGCCAGTGATTTAAAAAAGTTAAAAATCACGCAAATTACCGAATTCCGGCACATCTGTCCCCGGCCGAAGGTCATCGGAAAAAACTCGCACCGGGACATTCATGGCAAGGAAACCCGCGAAAACGTCCTCCGCATTGCCACAAACCAAGGGATTGAAGGTATCGGCATCGGCAGTGCCCCTCCTGATAAGGCCCGGCAACTCATCGGGCATACCCTGGATGAGTATTGGAAACCGGACACGGGAGTGATCAGCCCATTGGAGCACGCTGATCATGCCCTTTTTGACCTGGTCGGCAAGGCCCTGAATCTACCGGCCTGGAAGCTCCTGGGCGGCCGCGGACCCGAATGGATACCGGTCTACGACGGTGGCATTTACTTTAACGATCTCTTACCCGAGTATCAGAACCAAGGCGTCGGACGCTTGCTGGAAGAGGTGGAAGAGAGCCTCAAAACAGGCCATCGGGCCTTTAAAATCAAAGTCGGCCGTGGCTTTAAGTGGATGGAGAAGGAAGCCGGCTTCCGCCGAGATGTGGAGGTGCTTCGGTCCATCCGTAAGCTAGTGGGCCCTCAGGTAAAGCTCATGGTGGACGCTAACAATGGTTTCGACCTGGAAACTGCCACACGCTTTCTTGACGCCGTAGGAGATGATTTGTTTTTCGTGGAAGAAATGTTCCCCGAAGACGTGAAGCAGGACCTGCGCTTAAAAGAGTACCTGAACAAGAAAGGATGGAACACCCGAGTGGCAGACGGGGAGTCTGCCAGGGAGGTGAGCCACTTTGATCCTTACATTGAGAACGAGGCACTCGATGTCCTTCAACCCGACATTCGCAGGTTCGGCCTGAGCCGGCAGTGGGAGCTGTCCCGAAATATGCAGGCTAAGCCCCACATCAAGCTGGCGCCCCACAACTGGGGTTCGTTCCTGGGGCTCCACATGGAACTCGTTCTGGCGCGCGGCATTCCCAACTTTCTCATGGCGGAACAGGACCGCAGCAGTAGCGAGCTGTTTGACACTTCCCAGTTTACGTTTAAAGAAGGCAGGATGCGTGTCCCGGATTTACCTGGCTGTGGGCTGATTGTGCGTGAGGATGTCTTCAAGAAAAAGTATCAAGAGCAGGCCCGGGTCGTTCGCGGGTGATGTGCCCTCCCTGCTGGATTTTTGGGGCCCACATGCGGACCTATGGGGATGGCTACCTTAACATAAGTCACAAACCGGGACTTGGTCTCGAAGTCGACGAGGCGACAGCCAAGAAATATCCCTATTTGCGGCGCTCGGGGCCGACGATAGGAAGACGGGATGGGACAGCCTGGCCCTATTGATAAGGAGGAATAAATGGAAGCCGAAATCACGAATGGTCAGCAGAACCCTCGTCGTCCCTCGGTTTTTTGTTGGCTAGCACTGCCACTACTGCTGGCGACGCCGCTGCTCTGGGCCCAGACCACAACAGCCAGGAAGGCGCCCGAGACGCGGCGCGACAACGTCAAGGAAGTCCTGCACGGAGCTGAGCTTGTCGATCCCTTCCGCTGGCTCGAAGACCAAGAGAGTCCGGAGACGCGGGCCTGGATCGAAGCGCAGAACCAATACAGTGACTCCATCCTCAGTGCCTTGCCGGGCCGTGAACGGCTCCAGCGGCGGCTCACCGAGTTGATGAAAGTCGACACCATCGGCGTCCCCCGCGAGCGCAACGGCCGCTACTTCTTCTCCAAGAGAGGCGCCGACCAGGACCTGTCGGTGATCTACATGCGCAAAGGGCTCACCGGCGAGGACGTGGCCCTGATCGACCCCCACCCGTGGAGCCCCGACCACAGCACGGCCGTCACCCTGATGGACGTCTCGCAAGACGGTACGCTTGTGGCCTACGGCGTCCGGCGGGGCGGGGAAGACGAAGTCGCTGTCCATCTGCTGGACGTTGACACGCGCAAGACCTTGCCGGACAGCTTGTCCCGGGCGCGCTACTTCGGCATCTCGCTCAAGCCTGACAACAGTGGTTTCTACTACACCCGCCACGATAAGCAGGGCTCGCGCGTGTACTATCACGCCCTTGGCACTGACCCGGCCCGGGATCGACAAATCTTCGGCGATGGCTACGGGCCCGATAAGATCATTCTTGCTTCTCTCTCAGACGACGGCCGCACCTTGGTCTTCCACGTTCTGCACGGCTCCTCGGCCGACAGAACCGAAATCTACTTTCAAGACCTGGCCCATCAGGGGTCCATCGCCACGGTCGTCAATGACATTGACGCTCGTTTTTTCGCCGAGCTGGGCGGCGAGCGCCTCTTCGTGCACACCAACTGGAAGGCACCCAACGGCCGCCTCCTGGCCGTCGACCTGAAGAGCCCAGCCCACGAGCACTGGCGGGAGATCATCCCGGAAAGCGAAGCCGTCATTGAGGGAGTTTCCCTGGTCGGCGGCAAGATCTTTGTCCACTATCTCGAAAACGTCCGCTCGGCGGTGAAGGTCTTTACCCCCGAGGGCGATTTGGTGCGAACCATCGCTTTTTCTGCCCTGGGCTCGGTCAGAAGCTTGAGCGGGCGTTGGTAGAAGAACGAAGCGTTCTACGTCTTCACTTCCTTCCACATTCCCACCACCATTTACCGCTACGACGTGGCTAAAGGGACACAGGAGGTCTGGGCCCAGCTCAAGGTTCCCGTCGACACGAATAAATTCACTGTGCGTCAGGTCTGGTACGAGTCAAAGGACAACACTCTGGTGCCCATGTTCCTGGTCCACCTCAAGGGACTTCGGCTCGACGCCTCGAACCCCACCCTTCTGACCGGCTACGGGGGCTTCAACCTTAGCCGGACACCGTCCTTTTCTTCTCGCGCTGTGCTCTGGGTGGAGAACGGGGGGGTCTTCGCCCTGCCTAATCTGCGGGGCGGAGGCGAATTCGGGGAGCGTTGGCACCGCGCCGGGATGCTCGACAAAAAACAGAACGTTTTCGACGACTTCATCGCGGCGGCCGAGTGGCTCATCAGCAACGGCTACACCCGTCCCTCGAAACTCGCCATCATGGGCGGCAGCAACGGTGGCCTGCTCGTTGCGGCTGCCCTCACCCAGCGCCCCGCGCTCTTCCAGGCGGTGGTTTGCGCCTATCCCCTGCTGGATATGGTTCGCTACCACAAGTTCCTGGTGGCCCGCTTCTGGGTGCCCGAGTATGGTTCGGCGGAAGACCCCGAACAGTTCAGGTACCTCTATGCCTACTCCCCCTACCACCGGGTGAAGCCGGGTACAGAGTACCCGGCTGTGCTGTTCGTCAGCGGTGACGCCGACACGCGCGTCGCCCCGCTGCACGCCCGCAAGATGGCGGCGCTCCTCCAGTCGACCGCCGCCTCGGAGCGCCCCGTGCTGCTCGACTACGACACCAAGTCAGGCCACGTCGGCAGTGCGGCGCCGGTCAGTAAACGAATTGAAGATCAGACCGATCAGTTCAGCTTTCTCCTCTGGCAACTAGGAGTCGTGCCGGAGGCGACAAGCGGCGCCAGAATCCAGAGGGGGAAAATTGCATCGTCTGGTCTTCTTTCATGTCTTTGTGATAGAAAAGTTAGGATTTGTAGCGTCCTCGTCATAAAGAGAGGTGAGACATGATTCGTGTATCCGTGCTCTATGCCAAAACTCAAGATGCAAAATTTGACCTGAATTACTACGTCGAAAAACACATCCCGCTGGTGAAGGCCCGCCTCGAAGAATACGGCTTGGTACGCGTTGAAGTAGACAAAGGGGTCGAGGGAGGCCCGGCACCTTTTGTCTGTATTGGACATTTGTACTTCAACTCCCTGGAGGATTTTCAGAAAGGGCTAGAAGCGCACGGGGAGGAAATCATGGGCGACGTTCCAAATTACACCGACATAGAACCGCAGATACAAGTGAGTGAGATCCAAGCTGTCTGAGATGGTCATTTAAGTTTTCTAGTTAGTTGAATTGAGGAAGGAGCCTTATGAGAAAAACGAGCTTACTGGTAGTCCTAAGTGTGGTTTTGGCGCTCGGTGTTCCCTCCTTTCTGGAGGTCTGGGCGGAAAACCCGGACACGCCAAAACCGAAGCGCATCAATAAAGTTATTGAGCTTCTCGAGAGTGACCAGCCCGTGTACTACACCGGAGGCCGGGGAGGTTTTGAGGAAGGGCTCAAGATGGCCCAGACCTGGGCCGACTACATCACCTACGGCATGGAGCACAGCCCTTTTGACCTTCCGAAACTCAGAGAGTTTATGCGGGGGCTCGCCAAAGGAGGGCCGACCAGGAGCGGTCACCGGACGCCGGCCGTGATTGTCACTTTGCCGGTTGGGGGTCTCAATGAAGCGACCATGCAGGCCAACTACTGGATGGTTCAGCAGGTACTGGCAACAGGTGTGCACGGCATCTTACTCTGTCATGCCCGAAGTCCGGAAGCCATACGTCTGTTCGTAACGGCCGCTCGCTACCCGTTCCACCGAAAGGGTGTCGGCAAAGGCGCCCTGGAGGAGGGATTGCGCGGGAGTGGTGGTCAGAGATACGCGGCGGAGATCTGGGGTGTCCCAGTGTCCGAATACCTCAAGAAAGCCGATGTCTGGCCTCTCAATCCGGAAGGCGAAATCTTGCTCGGCTTAAAAATCGAGGACAAGCATGCCTTGGCAAATGCCGAGAAAAGCACCAGGGTCCCCGGCATCGGATTTGCCGAATGGGGACCGGGAGACATGGGAATGTCCTTGGGCTACGCCCAAGGCCACGATCCGCCTTACCCTGCCGACATGCAAAAAGCGCGTGCCCGCGTGTTGGCTGCTTGCAAGGCTGCCAAGCTCGCGTTTCTCAATCAAGTCAGGGTGGACAACGTAGAAGAAATGATCCGGAAAGGCGTGATGATTGGCGCGGGGAACGAAAGTGCAGCGGCAAAAGGCCGTAAATTCACGAAGCGCACCATGCCCTGGTAGAGCGGGTTGCAGGTTCAGATTCCTTGGCTCGAGATTCCTTCTCGGAACTCGAGATCCAGAGAATGGGATCGGTCGCGCGCCTTGTCAGGCCCGTCCTTCCGCCGCTTCGTGACGATCTGGTGTGAGAAATGCGGACTAGCGGTTGACGGTTTTGGCTGTGCCGTGCCAATACTTCACCAGCAGGTCGCGTGTCTTGATGACTCCCTGGACAGGATCGCCTTTGCCTTCGAACTCGATCGATAGGGCGGCACCGTAGCCGGTCGATTCCAGTGGATCCAGGGCCCTGCGATAATCGATCGTGGTTTCGTTGCCATACCTGTCAAACTCGTACGATTTAACGTGAGTGTGGTAAGCAAAGGGGGCCAGCTTCTCGATTTCCGCGTACATGGCGGCCTTGTCTTCCCAGTTGCCAAAGTCAGGGCAAGCACCTACCCAAGCCGGATCGGTTCCTTTAATAATGCGCAAAATGCCGTTGGCTGTTTTGCTGGGGCCGCCGTGATTTTCAATGGTCATACGGATATCCAACTCCTTCGCCAGCGGGAGCATCTCCCGAAAGGCGGCGATGGCGCGCTCGACACCTACCGTCTGGTCCAGGACGTCACCTCGACCGGTACGGCCGACATTGATCCGCACCACCGGCGCACCCAGGTAATGCGCCGCGCGAAGGAGCCGCTTGTTCTTTTCAATCTGTTTCCGGTTGGCTGCTTCATCATCGGAGACGAGGTTGCCACCGAGGATGACTGCGGTCAGGACCCGCTGCTCATCACGTAGGGCTCTCTTAATCCCCTCAAGGTACTCTCTGTCCTGGGACTGCAAATAGCTTGCGTTGATGGCAATCCCGCGAATCCCAAGCTTGCGGTAGAAGGCAGGTGCCGACTCCAGGGTCAGTTCCCCGCTGCGGAACTTATCGCGAAAGCTGTAAGTCTCGCAGCTGAGGATGCCCCCGCCTTTGAGGTAGTAATCCGAGCTGGAGGGGCGTTTCGCAGCGTTTCTCCACCCGGCTTCATCTGGTCCTCCCATCCCCTTGGGCACGTTGACGACGAGCAGCCGCTTGGGTGCCAGACCGACACGGACGCGCGTCACTTCTTTGATCGCCTCGGTGTCGATCACGGAGACGTCATGGGAACCCGAGTTGCTCACGTAAAGGAATTTCCCACCCAGC
>JALLOL010000068.1 GCA_027717875.1 Acidobacteria bacterium AH-259-L09
GGTCCTGCTGATTGAAGACAGCCCAGGAGACGCTCGGCTGATTGGGAGTTTGCTCGCTAAAGCGAGGGTCACCCAGTTCGATCTCAAGTGCGCCGAGCGGCTCTCGACTGGGCTGAACTACCTGGCCGAGGGAGGGATCGAGTTAGTTTTGTTGGATCTTTCAATGCCGGAGAGCCAGGGGCTTGATACGTTCACCAAGGTGTACGCGCAAGCCTTGGGAGTGCCCATCGTGGTCCTTACAGGGCTGGACGATGAAGACTTTGCTGTTCAGGCGGTGCAAAAGGGTGCACAGGACTATCTGGTTAAGGGTAATAAGTTAGGTCGCGACTTCCTGGTGCGCTGCATCCGCTGTGCCATCGAGCGGCACCGCCTAATGGTGGAATTGGAACAGCGAGAGCAGTTACAGCTGCCGGCAAGCGAGGCCAAGCTACGCAAGATCATAGAAGGGAATGCCGACGGGATCATCGTTGTGGATAAGAATGGAATTGTACGTTTTGTCAACCCGGCAGCCGAAGCCCTTTTTGGCTACAAAGCAGAGCGACTCTTCGGGGAATTGTTCGGCTTCCCTGTTGTGGGAGGTGAAACAACGGAAATTGACATTGTCCACAGGGGTGGAGAAACAATCAAAGGGGAAATGCGAGTGGTGGAAACCGAGTGGGAAGCTGAAACTGCCTACCTCGCGTCAATTCGGGATATCACCGACCGCATACGGGCGGAACAAGAAATCCAAGAACTGAACGAAGAGCTTGAGCAGCGAGTGATTAACCGCACCGCACAACTGGAAGTCGCCAACAAAGAACTGGAAGCCTTCAGCTACTCCGTCTCGCACGACTTGCGCGCTCCGCTTCGCCATATGAGTGGTTTTGTGGAGTTACTGAAAAAACAGGCCGCTGCATCCCTGGATGAAAAAGGTCGCCGCTATGTAGGGATTATCGAGGAGTCAGCAGGGCGAATGGGCCATTTGATTGATGACCTCCTAGATTTTTCACGCACGGGACGGGCTGAAATACAAAAGTCCGTGGTGAGTCTCGAACAGCTCGTTAAAGAGGCACGGCATGAGTTAAGCCAGGAGACGGAAGGACGAAATATTGTTTGGGAAATTGGCACCTTGCCTGAGGCGTACGCCGACCGTTCGATGCTGCGGCTTGTGCTGGTTAACGTTATTTCCAATGCGCTGAAATTCACCCGATCCCGAGAGAAAGCGCAAATCGAAATCGGATGCGCCTCCGCTAACGAAAATGAGACTGTGATCTTCATTCGGGATAACGGCGTTGGGTTTGATATGAAGTATGTCCATAAACTCTTCGGCGTGTTTCAACGCCTGCACCGCAAAGAAGAGTTCGAAGGTACCGGCATTGGGCTTGCCAATGTCCATCGCATCATTCATCGCCATGGCGGCCGAACCTGGGCAGAAGGTTCCGTCGATGGCGGTGCGACCTTTTACTTTTCTCTCCCCAAGTCACAACAGGGATAAACCATGAAAGAACCGAAATGCATTTTACTGGTTGAAGACGACGACAAGGATGTGGAACTAACGTTGGAGGCTCTTGAAGAATACCATCTCGCCAACCAGGTAATTGTTGTCCGCGACGGCGAAGAAGCCCTGGATTATCTATATCGGCGAGGGAATTTCAAAACGCGCCCCGAGGGCAACCCGGTTGTCGTGCTACTTGACCTGAAACTGCCCAAAGTCGATGGGTTGGAAGTGCTGCGACAAGTGAAATCGGATACGCAATTGAAAATGACTCCGGTGGTAGTGCTCACCTCTTCCCGTGAGGATCAGGACCTGGTCAAAAGTTACAAACTTGGTGTAAACGCCTACGTGGTGAAGTCGGTTGATTTCCAACACTTTGCTGAGGCGGTCAAGGACCTCGGTTTATTCTGGGTCCTCCACAACCAGCCTCCGCCGGGAAGCGTGGAAAAAGCGGATAGCCATCAGATTATGGAGAAATTGCCCATTGAAAACAGAGGATGTTGATGAAATCGCTGTTGCGTATTCTCCATCTGGAAGATGATCCGAATGACGTGGAACTTGTCCAGTCCATGCTTGGCGCGGAAGGCATAGCTTGCGACGTAGTACGCGTTGAAACGCGCGCTGATTTCCTTGCTGCTGTCAAACAGGATGGATTTGACCTGATCTTTGCAGACTATAGGCTTCCCTCCTTCGATGGGATGACCGCGTTGGCAATCGCTCGGGAAAAGTGCCCCGATGTGCCCTTCATTGTCGTCTCCGGGACACTGGGCGAAGAACGCGCGATCGAGAGCCTCAAGACCGGTGCGACGGATTATGTTCTTAAAGAGCGGATGTCAAGACTTGTCCCCTCGCTGCGTCGAGCATTAAGTGAAGCCGAGGAGCGGAGCGAGCGCAAGCGAGCCGAGAAAGCTCAACAAAAGTTGCTTCTCGCAGTCGAACAAACTGATGATGTGATTTTCATGACCGAATTGGATGGACGGATTACCTATGTGAATCCCTCCTTTGAAAGGGTTTACGGATTTTCAAAGGAAGAAGCCCTCAGCAAGACGCCTAGCATAATCAACAGTGGCAAAATGGGCAGAGATTACTATAGCAGGTTCTGGAAAACGATCCTATCGGGTAAGCCGCATTGTGACGAACATGTCAATAAGTCAAAAGATGGGCGTTTTGTGACAGTGGTCTCGACTGTTAACCCACTATTCGATAGCCAGGGAAAGGTACTCGGCTTTGTTGGCGTTCAGAAGGATGTTACGGAACGCAAGCAGGCGAAAAAAGTGGAAGAGGCGTTTTACTCCACCACGGATGCCTCGGTCGCTGAGCTGATCATGGAAAAGCAGCTTGACACCGAAAAAAGAACAATCAGTGTCCTGTTTTCCGACCTGAAAGACTTCACACAGTTCTCAGAGGAAAGAAGACCCGAGATGGTCATTACCGACCTCAACAGACTGCTCCAGGAAATGGAAACCATCCTTTTGGATTACCACGCACACATCGACAAGTATCTTGGTGACGGGATCATGGTCGAGTTCGGGGCTCCCGTTGACTACGAAAGACACGCCCTGTTAGCCGTTGTGGCAGGCCTCAAAATGCAAGAGCGAATTGTCAAGGGAAAATTCCCCTGGCAGATGCGCATCGGGATCGCCACCGGAGAATCCATCATTGGTCTGATCGGCCATCAGCGCCAGACTTACACCGCCATCGGAGACGTGGTCAACTGGGCCTCAAAGATCCAAAAAATGTGCGCTCCCGAAATGGTCACCGTGAATGCTTCCACCTACGAGGAGGTCAGCCGGTTTGTCGAAGCGCGAAGAAAGACTGTTTTCTCCTTCAGTGAATCCGATGATCCCGAATTTGTGGAGAAGATTACTCATTACTCGACCCTGCTAGATGAAACGCCGGACGATGTTGACCTGCTGAAGAAGGTTGGGTTGCTGTTTCTGGAAGCCAATGACATCTTTCAGGCTCACGATCATCTCCTCAAGGCCGCTCAGATGGATCCTGAGGACGATAAGATTAAACTCGCCTACGCCGAGGCCACTTTGAAGATGCAGGAAATGGATGAGGTTTCTATGCGGGGCAAGAAAAACAGACTTCACCTTTACGAGGTTCTAGGTCTGAAGAACCCTCTGTTGGACAGGGAAAAGATTCCTCAGAAGCTTTACGATAAGTATTACCGGGAAGTGGAGAAAGCCCTTGACTACCCGGAAGATATTGTTTTGCCGGTGGAAGCAACGGATGGCTCGATTGGTCATTCGCGGGTTGTTGGCTTTCTATCTTACGCCTTGGCCGATGCACTAGACCTCGCCCCTCAGGAGAAAATAGAAATTTTGCGGGCGGGCTATCTGGCAGACATTGGCAAGGCAATTATCCCCCACCATCTCCTGAACCGCCCCGGAGGTTTGAGTAAGAATGAGTATGAAGAAATCGCTAAACACCCCGGAGAATCGGTCCGTGTCCTGAGGAAAATGGGCTATCAGAATGAGTCCCTTTTCGAAATTATTGACGCCACACACGAGAATTTCAATGGATCGGGCTATCCCGTCGGCCTTTCGGGTGAGGATATACCCCTCGGTGCTCGTATCGTGGCTGTAGCGGATACCTACGATGGTCTTACGTCTTGGCGCCCCTACCGGGATCGATGGGACTATCGGGCGGCCTTCGCAGAGATGAAAAGAGATATGGAAAAGGGAAAGTTTGACCCCAAGGTGGTGGAGGCTTTCGAAAGACTGCTGTGGTGAGAGGGCTGATGTCTGGTCTCATTCTCTCCGTGTTTTTTGCCGGATTGCTCTTCGCCGCGGATTTGGAGAAGGTTGCTCGAGAGGCCGTGGACAGCAAGCGCTTTCGCGAGGCGTGCGACCTCTACATCCAACTATCGGAGCAAGATCCGGCGAACGTCGACTATGTGCTGTGGATAGGCAGACTCTCGGGGTGGCTGAAGGATTACGCCACCGCCACCCGGTTCTATGACCGCGCCCTGGCCCATGAACCGCAAAACGCTGACGCTCTTGTCGGAAAGGCTAACGTGCTGATGTGGCAGCAGCAATTTCAGGCAGCCCGCGAGCTCCTATCACGGGCCCAGCGAATTGCGCCAAAAAGCACGGATGTGCTACTGGCACTGGCCAGATACTACTATTACCAGGGGCGCGCCAAAAAGGCCAGGGAGCACGTCCAGCGGGTGCTTACCATCGACCCCGGGAACAAAGAAGCTGAAGAACTTCACTCGCACATCACGCTACCTCAAGAAATTGTAAAAGACGAGCCAGAAAACATGGATGTCCTTTTGGAACTAGCGCAAACCATGGCGTGGTCGAGGGAGGATGAACGCGCTTTTAAGCTGTATGATCGGATTTTAAATTTAAAACCGGACCATGCTGATGCCCTTCTGGGGAAAGCCTTCCTCCATAGTTGGCGCAAAGAATACCAGGAGGCTGAAGATTTATTCCAGGAGGTTCTTCGCTTAGCTCCAGAATATCCAGATGCCTATCGAGGGTTGTCTCGTTTGCTGGTTTGGCAAGGAAGGAGTGATGAAGCGCGGGCGTTCTTACAGAAGCGGGCAGATGCGTTACCCGAAAATGAGGGCATCCTCGCCTCCTTGGCTCAGATCTATTTCGAGGAAGGGCGGCCTGGCCAAGCCATTCCTCTGTACCAGAAACTGGTTAAGGAACATCCTTCTGATGTGAATCCCCTCATGGCACTAGCCCGTGCCTATCGAGGGCACGGAAAACTGGATCAATCAGCCAAGATCCTGCAACGAGCAAAAGAACTTGCTCCGGAGCGCTTGGAAATCCAGGCGGAACTGGGCCAAGTTTACGCACAAGCTTTCCGCGTGGATGATGCGATTACAGAGCTTGAAAAGGTCATCGCCCTCAGAACAAGTAATGTTGATGATTATGTTACCTTGGGCAGGGTCTACGCTTATAGGAGCCGGATTGAGGATTCAAAAAGACTCTACCAGGAGGCCCTGAAAAAGGACCCTGAAAACCTGGATGCCTTAAACGGTTTAGCTCGAAGTCAAGGGTATGCCCGCCAATGGAAAAAATCTGACCTGACATTTTTAAAGGTGTTAGAGATTGACCCTTTGAATGTTGAGGCACGGCAAGGTTTAGATCGGCTAAGGCACCTGAGTGCACCGGAACTCACGATACAGTATAAATTCTCACGAGCACCCACTGAAGATCCTGAGGAGCCAGGCTTAGACTTCATAGGTGCCCTGGCAGATTTCAGGTATAAGTGGAATCCAGATTCAGCTATTTGGCTGAGATTTGGCCGATTTCAGTTAGTGGATCGAAACCTGGAAACTGGGCAGAAAGATATTCGGGCGGACAGCAAAGAGTACGGGTTAGGAGGGCGGCTGCGCTTTCTGAGTGATTTCAGTGTTTACGGCCGAATGGATCTGATACGTTTTTCTGAGCGGGGTGGTGCCAGACTCAACCGCCCCAATGCCGCTCACTTTGCGGGTTTTGCTGTTGTCGATTATGAGAAGGGCAAGCATTTATGGGCATTGACTTTTTCTAAACAGGTTTTTCTCATCGAGTCAGATCAAGACAATATTTGGGATCCGGTATCCCTTCAGGGATACTCAGTCTCAGAAGATGTTGATTGGAGCGATGAATTCTCCACTCTTTTCCAAGTAGGCCAAGACTCCTTTTCTTATCTTTCTGAAAACCGATTCGACACCTTAACCAGATTGCGTTACCGGCCACAGTCACTCCCAGCACTACTATTGGAGGCCCAATCGCGTTACCGGGATGATCCGGCAGAATGGAACCATACCGGGTTTCTGAAGATGCAGGCAACTTTCCCAAGATGGAATGTTGATTACGAACTGGGGTATTCCCTTGATCACGATACCTTTACCAACACCACTGGCCATGAGTTCAGTGCTTTGTTCTCGTTCAGGATCGGTAAAGGGTTGCGGTTCTATCAGGAGATATCCCATAGAAAGGACTATGAGTTTGAGGGCTCACTTATCGATTTCAATACCCATTTGGGTTATACGTTTTAATACGGTTCTGATCGGGTTGCTGGGGATCGGCTCGTTCGGGTACGCCGGTGATTTCCACCGGGTTTTAGCGCAAGAGTGCCGGCAGATGTCCTGGACGTTACAGGGTGGATCCTTCCTAGAGGGTCAGATTCTGGTGCCGCGTGTCAACTTGCCGGAGCGCTTACAGGCTCCTGATGGGTTTGGGTATCGCGCTTATTTGATCTGGAGCGGGGAGGTCAATGAAATTGATGATGGCGTCCGGCAGATCACCCTCTCACAGGAAGAAGTAGTCACTGAGATAAGAAGTGAGCACTTTTGGACAGAGCGGGCCACGGGCTTTCTCTACACCGCTGTCGCAGAAGTGACGGAAGTTTTCCAAAAGTCAAAAGGCCCGTTCAGGCTTTCGGGTATCCGCTCAGATCCCGTTGACTATACAGGAACGGGAGGATATTCCCAGGCCGGGTGGGCATTGTTTCAGATGGTGTGTCAAGGAGGATCCGCTAAGCGAAAGATTGCCTTTTTTGCAGGGGCTGAGGCAGTGCCCCCAGGTGAGCCGCGAGATGTTGAACTCTGGAAACAGAAGGGGGAAGTCCGGCTTGTGCGATTGGGGACAGTGGGAGGCCATGGGATTGAAGGCAATGGCGGAGGCAATCTCCTTAACGGTCTGGCTATTACAGGGGGGGATGATTGGCAGGGCAATAGCGGGGAACTTTGGGATGTCCAGGTCCACACCCTGCCAGAAAACGATCACCGAGAATCCTGGATACTCAGTTTTGACCCTGTTTTAGAATGGGTATTCCCCTGCTGCATTGTGGCGGAATTCCTGTTAAGCAACCGATAGGTGAAAATTATGAGATTTTTAAAATTGATCAGAAGCACGCTGTTACTCCTATCTTTCCTTGGATTGTATTTGACGACCCAGATAGGCTTTCTACCCGTTGATGGGATGGTTCAGGTGGCTTATGCTGCCCAAAAGGGGAAAAAGCCCAAAAAGCCCAAAAAGCCCAAAAAGCCCAAAAAACCAAAGAAGGCTCCACCCACAATTCCAGAGCTTCCTGCTGGCCTACAGTACGGATTGGGAGCCGGGGCTTTGGGACTAGCCTACGTTCTTATGAGAAACCGAAAGAAAGACAATGAGTAGGCTATTTATGGGCCTCAATCCAAGGATTTTCTACGGATTCTGGGTTTCTGTTATCTTGCTTCTCTTCTTCCCCACCTTGCGCTGGCTTTGGGTATCCTGGACCCACAGCACCTATTACACACATGCCTGGGCAGTACTCCTAAGCGGCCTTGTGGCAGCCGTTCTTCAGTATAAACGCTCCCATTCTAGGGATAGGCTGCCTCGCGTTTTTGCTTTGCTGTGGCTAGTTCTAGCACTGGCCTTGACGGGTGTGGGATTTACGATTGGGTTAAATTCATTAAAAGCATGGGGCATGATTTCTTTGCTATGGTCCGGCGCGCTCTACTTCTTAGGCCAAAATGACAGAACTGGATTATGGGCATTCTTTGTTTTAGTAAGTTGTGTGGTGCCACTGCCTTTTCTTCACAGTATCCTTTCTGCACTCCAGCAAGTAGCAGTTGCGGGTTCTGTATGGGTCTTAGCCCAGGGAGGCGTAGTCACACAAGCCTCGGGCAATTTAATCCGCCTTCCTGGAGGAGGGGAGATTCTTTTGGCAGAGGCATGCAGTGGGCTTAAGTCAGTATTGGTTTTACTGCCGTTGGTCCTATTTGCCACTTACGTATTTGGCTTCTCGGGCCCTATCCGCCGGATGCTTACGATGCTTTCTGTCCCAGTGGCCTGGCTCAGCAATCTCATACGGGTGACCACTGTTCTTGCCATCGGGGCAAGAACAGGCGTGGACTCAGCTATTTCTTTCTGGGATAAAACCTCAGGGATATTGTTATACGGGATTTCGTTAATGGTGATGACAATGATGGCTTATAGCCTGTTCAAGCTTTTTCGCAAGAAACCACGGGTAGTTGGTTATTTTGCACTTGTGGCTTTGTGGCTTGGACCGCTTGAAGCTAAAGGGATAACCCATCACGCGAGTTTTACAGATACCAACCCCTATTATTTCACCTCGCACCAGGGAAAGTGGTACACCCAGACAGATCTTTTTCATGAAAATAACATGGCCCATCTGCCAATGGTTTTGGGGGATTGGGAGGGGGAAGACGTCCCCATTAGCGATGTTCTACCTGTTTTCTTGAGGCTCTATGAGCATCGGGAGACCGGGGCTGGCATTTTTATTCAACCGGTCTATGGCGAGGAGGAAAGCGCGTTTCATACAGCAGAAGTCTGCTACATCGACGACGGGTGGCGTCTTGAACAGCGGGGCTTTAAGACCCTCATGATAAACGGCCAATCCTTGCCAGTGCGCTATGTCACAGCGAAGACTGGAGAGCACAGGCATCATATCTTTTATTGGTATGTCTGGCCAGACACTAGACGCGTGATCACAGATGGCGCCCTCATGATCCGTCTTTCTATTGAAATGGAAGAAGGGGGAGAAAGCGATGCAGAGCGCGCCGCCGTGGATTTTATCGAGAAGCTTTCCCTTGCTTCCTTTGGATCGGAGCGGCTGACCCAGGTTCAACTCCCAAATCCGGATGTATCGGCATGGAAGAAAGAACTGAGAAGGAGAAAAAAGCATTACCCAAAGCTCTCCCCGAAACTCACAGAAGCTCGACACCGGGTGGAAAACTGGCTCCTGAATCAAATGGTGCCTAATATTGTTGTCCGCCGGCCAGCCTATGCGCGGCGAAACCTTGTCTTGAGCTATGAGACTGATCCCTCCCATCCTGATTACCAGTACACCTTCTCTAAATCCGCGCTCTATGATAACGCCCTGGCTGCCATAGCCTTTACCATGATGGGGAAGCAGGACAGGGCTTCTGCTGTTTTGGATGCTCTTTCTAGGGTGTTGAATAAACATTGGGATCTATTTTTCTCTTTTAATACGCACAACACCTGGCCCAGCGATCAGGATTCTTATGGTGCGATTGTAAGAACAGGGGCGTCGGCCTGGGTGGGATATGCGCTGTGTTTTCATCTTGCCCGTGAACTGTTGGATGATCCAGATCTTTTCAGGGAAAATCCGGATGCTGTGCGGTATCTTCAATTGGCAGAAAGAATTGGGGAACGTCTTTTGGTACGACAGGTCATAGAAGAAGGGGACCCAAGACAGGGCCTTCTGACCGGAGGCGAGGGAAGTTATGTGTTGAGGTTAAAGGGGGGAAAGGTTGTTGAAGAATATGTGCCTGGAGAAGTGACGTGGTCTAGTGTGGAGCACAATATTGATTCCTATTTCTTTTATCGGGCACTAGGCAGGCTTACGGGCAACAAAAAGTGGTCTAAGGCAGCTTCAAAAATTCAGGAGGCCCTATTACGAGCGGCCTGGAACCCTGAAAAAAGTCAGTTTAATCGCGGAGTGAGCAAACTGAAAAGGGATTCAGTCCAGGCGCTAGATGCTGCTTCGTGGGGTTCACTGGTATTAAAAAGTTGGGGTGAAGACAAAAAAGCCGCACAGGCCCTCACCACTTTTGACAAATACCAGTCAAAAGATGATGGCATTGTAGGGTACAGGCCTTATGCGGAGGGACCGATCTATGATTCCTTTGCGATTCAGAAACATTTTTACCCAGACAATAAAAAAGGTGTTTGGGAAAATC
Source organism: Acidobacteria bacterium AH-259-L09 (assembly GCA_027717875.1). The sequence continues at coordinate 10,131 of JALLOL010000068.1, forward strand.
TCGACTTTGTTTGGCCCGAAGGATCGCTGGGTGTGGGCTTAGCTTACTTTAGGCAAGGCCGACGAGAAAAGGCAGAACAAATCCTTCAGGGGATGCTCCAGCTTCAAGGAAAAAACGGGGGCATATCCTATGCCACAAAAGACATTCCTTTCCAATTTTCTACAGCTCCTTCAGTCGCCTCCAATGCCTGGTGGATTATTCTGGCCTCCACCCTAGAAGACCCCTTGCTCGACGTTCTCTTCTTGGGTCCGTAATAGGGGCCGTGGCGAATGCAAACTAACGAAATAGACCTCACCTTTACGAGATTCTAGCCGGGATTATGCATAGGTTCTGGTCACGAAGCGGCGGTATTGTAGCAGGAATCGTGCATTTGAAGGCCCGAGTCCTGGGTATTTGCTTCCGTTTGTTACCGCACGCTTCACCCGCTAATTGATCTGGTTTGGCCGTTGATCCTTGTTAGTGCCGGCGGAGCGAACGGAGTGACCCTACTTTACCGTCACGCTCTTCGCTAAATTTCTGGGGTGGTCGGGGTCGCAGCCTCGCTCCAAGGCCAGATAGTACGCAAAGATTTGAACGGGGATGATCATGACGATAGGATTCCCGATCCCAATTTCAGGCACACGGATATGGTAGTCGTAAATCGAGGAGGGCTGTTCGTCAACTCCAATTATATAACCGCCCCGGGCCTTAATCTCCATAGCGTTAGAGCGAATGAGAGGCCTGGTCGCCTGGGTAGCA
>JALLOL010000069.1 GCA_027717875.1 Acidobacteria bacterium AH-259-L09
AGAATCGCCAATAGGATGAGTAGAATGACCGTGAGAGGTGTTCCGACCCGTAAATAGTCGACGGCGCGATACCCGCCGGCCCCCATCACGAGAAGGTTGGCCTTGTGACTAAAGGGGGTCATGAAAGCCGCCGAGGCTGCAAGGCTCACCCCCATCATGATCGGGTAAGGACTGAGGCTAAGTTGCTCGGCGACCTGGATCACAACCGGGGTGAGCAAAACCACGGTCGGCGCACCGTCAAGACCCTGGCTGAGCAGGCTCGAGAGGGTAAGCAGGGCAGCCAGAACAACATGGGGTCCGAGTGGTCCGGCCAGATCGGTAACGGTCGTGGCCAGAAGCAAGGCCGCACCGGTCCTCTCCATGGCGAATCCCACCGGAAGTATGGCGGCCACCAGGAAAATGGCTCGCCATTCGATTGCGCGATAGGCTTCCTCCATCGTCAGTGCCCCTGCTAAAAGGACCAGTGTGGCCGCTGAAAAAGCAGCCACGTGGATTGGCTGGAAACCGGTCACAACCAGTCCAATCATCAGCAGGAGACCACCCAAAGCAAAAGGTGCCTTGTTGATTCTCCGGGGCGCCTGGGCCGTTTGGGATAGAACCACGAAATCGGGCTCGGCAGCGAGTTGACGAATCCTTTCCCGCGAACCTTGAAGTAGGAGTGCGTCGCCGAAGCGAAGGGCTAGAGTGGCCAGGTTGGTACGGATCGGATTTCCTTCCCGCCAAATGGCCAGGACCTGTAGGCCGTAACGCTCCCGAAAGGTAAGCTGCTGCAAAGTTCGCCCTGCCACTGCGGAGCGAGGTGCCACCGCGGCTTCTACTACCCCCACATCATCAGATTCAAGCGTCGGCTCACCCACTTCGGAATCGACTTGCACGTCGCCCAGCTCCAAAAGGCTGAGGATCCGCGACGGCTCACCCGCGACAAGGAGACGGTCGCCCAGGCGGATAATTTCGTCCGGCGAAACAGCCAGACGTGTTTCTCCCTCGCGAATGATCCCTCCTACGGTGAGGCCCACCAGTTCACCAATCCGGCTGGAGCCCAATGTAGATCCCTCAAGAGGCGAGCCTTCGGGAATACGGATCAAGAAGAGATATTCCTGAAGCTGTTGGACCGCAGACAGCCCCACTTCGCGTACCACGAAGTCGGGATGGGAAGCGATCTCCTCCAGTTGAGGTCGGGTGCCGAGCGCTAGAATCTCATCCCCTTCTCGAAGGATCTCCTGAGCCAGCTGATCTCGCAAGATTTCGCCGTCGCGCTGAATACCGACGACAACCACACCAAATCGCTCCCGGAAGTGCAATTCCCGCAAGCTCCTTCCTAGAAGTGGAGATTCACTGGCCAGGCCGGCCCGAATCCCACTCACTCCTCTTGTAGGCCTGGGAAGCTCGCCGGCACTGGTCTTTTGCACCTCTACACCCTGGACCCGGAAAAGCTCCTTCAAGTCTGACAGTCGGCCCTCCACAAGGAGGACATCTCCGCTCTTAAGAACTGAATCTGCCCCCGGGGCCAAATGCCGTCGTCCGCCGCGCAGTATAGCAACCACCTGAACACCCAGGGCCGTTCCCAACCGAGTCTCACCTAGGGTGAGACCGTGAAGGCGCGAGTCTTCCGGGATACGAATGGAAAAGAGTTGTTCATGAAGCTGGTAAACTTGCGCCAGATCCCGTGTCTCGGTTGAGGCCAGATGGATTTCCCGGGCAGGAAGCAGTCTCCGTCCGACAGTGCTCATGAAGACAATACCGGTGAGCAGGAGAACGGCACCTAAAGGCGTAAAATCGAAAAGGCTGAAAGGTTCCAGACCACGTTCCCGAAGCATCGATACGGCGATAATGTTGGGAGGCGTTCCAACGGACGTGGTCGTACCTCCCAGGATCGCTCCGAAGCACAGGGGCATGAAAAGACGAGAGGGGGAAAGTCGAGACCGGCGCGCTATACTGGCAACGGCCGGCATGAGCACCGCTGTCGCAGCAATATTGTTCATGAAAGCGGAGAGTACGCCGGCAACCAACATAACCGTCACGATCAAAGGGACTTCACGACTGCCCACCAGAGCATGGATCCGCCCGCCAATCAGGTCGGCAAGACCGGTGTGAAGAAGTGCCCCGCTTACGATGAAGATGGAAAGCATGGTGATCACGGCCGACGAAGCAAATCCCGTGAATGCCTCTTCCGCTGTGAGGTAATCGGTGAGAATGAGGATAACCAGACCCAGGAAAGCGGTGAGATCGACAGGAAGTTTCTCGGTCAAAAACAGATAGACCATTCCTATCAACAAGAAGAAGAGAAATCCGATTTCGAGAGTCATGGTGGGAGGATTCTATAGGAAAAGCGGTTTTAGAGTGGCCAAAAGAGTGGAATAAAAATGGAGGCCAGGATCCAAAACAACAGATTCAAAGGGCCGCCCACCTTCAGGAAATCGGCGAATTTGTATCCTCCCGGGCCGAAGATGAAGAGGTTTGTTTGGTAACCGACAGGGGTCATAAAGCTGGCGGAAGCCGCAAACATAACGGCCATCACGAACGGCTTTGGATCCACTTGCAGCTGGTAAGCCGTGGAGAGTGCAATGGGAACCATCAGTACAGCGGTAGCATTGTTGGACATGGCCGATGTAAGAAGCGAAGTGAACAGATAGATTCCACTGAGAACGGCAATGGGTCCCCATCTATCCAGCTGTTCTACCAACTCACCGGCAATCAGCTTCGCTAATCCGGTGTTTTCCATTGCCGTGCCCAGAGGAATCAAGCAGGCCAGCATCACGATTGTCTGCCAAGAGAGGTGGCTATAAAGATCCCGCAGCCGCAGGCAACCAGTTAGTATCATGAACCCTGTACCTATGACCGCAGCTTCCACGATGGACACAATATCAAGTGCAGCAAGCACAACGACTCCCAGAAAAGCACCCACGGCATAATAAACTTTGTCCTTGCGCAAAAAACTGACACGCACTTCTTCCAGGACCAAGAAGTCAGGGGACTGCCGAAGCACCTCCAGTTGCTCCCGGTTAGTCAGGATCAGGAGGGAGTCTCCATACTCTAGGCTGATTTTCCCGATTTTTTCCCGAATGGTGCGCCCGTGACTGCGAATGGCCAGTGCGTTGGCATTGAAAGTTCGGCGAAAATTGACCTCCTTCAAGGTGCTTTCAACCAAGTGAGAAGTCGGGGAAATAAACGCCTCCACCAGTACGATGTTTTCGTCTTCCAAATCCTGGTCTTCGACTGTCAAAGCCTTGAGTATAAAACCCTCGGTGTCCTGGATTTTCATGAGGGTGTGTGGATCGCCTTGAACCAACAGGATGTCACGGCCCTCCAGCCTGGCCTCCACGCTTGTGGGCAGCAGTCTCGTTGTGCCTCTCAGAATCTCGATCACCTCCAAGTCGTATTTTTCCCGAAATTTGGTTTCGACAATGGATTTCCCTATTAAGGGGGAGTTGTCTTGGAGAATCAGTTCAGTCACGAAATGGCGCAAGCGATATTCCTCGGTGAGGCTATCCCCGGTTCGTCGCGACGGAACCAGCCGATGGCCGATGAAAAGCAGATATACAGTTCCTACTGCAAAAAAGATCAGCCCTGCGTGGGCAAACTCGAACATGCCAATTTTCCAATCCAAGTGCTCCAGGGCCAGGGAGTAAACAAGCAAGTTGGTCGAAGTTCCAATCAAAGTGCAGGTCCCGGCAAAAATGGCGGCAAAAGACATGGGCATTAAAAGTTTGCTGACATCCAGACGCTGTTCTCGCGCAACTGCTATGGTGAGGGGGAGAAAGAGGGCGACGGCTGCGGTGTTATTGATGAATGCTGATAGTATACCGACCGCTATGATGATGGAGACGAGGATTTTGTGCTCGCTCTCTCCCGCCAGGTCCACGATTTTGTTAGCGACATAGTTCAATCCTCCGGTGCTTTGAATGCCATAACTCAGCGCCAGCATACAGGCGACTGTCACAGTGGCCGGATTACCGAAGCCCGCTATGGCTTGCTCTGGGGAAATCAGGCGAACAGCCACCAGGACGCTCAGGATCAGGACGCTTACTTTATCCACCGGAAAGACATCGACTGCAAACAAAACCACTGCACCAAGGACGATCACGCTAAGCAGGAACATTTCAATTGTCATTTCAGTTTTAACTTCCCCCGCTCAGGTTCCCGTTATCAATCTTCGGTAGCAGCGAAAGAACGGCATCGTTCCAGCCCGTGGGTCCAGCGGCAGGTGCCTTTCGAGCTCCGGGAAGTTCATGGGTCAAGGGTGCCGAGCTGTACGGGTTTGGGATGATAACGGGGATCTGCACCTCTTGCAGCATGCTCAGGTCATTGTGACTATCCCCAAAGCCGATCGCCTGGACTGCTTCTCCACAATTTGTTTGATAGAGCTCAAGCAGCTGATGCACCGCTCGTCCCTTGTCGTTGTCTCCGCTCAGATGAAAGAATCTCCCTCCCCTGCTTAATCGCAGACCGCGCCGCTGCGCCTCTTTCTCAATCTGCGTTGCACTGCAATTGGAGCTCAAGAGGCGAAAAGGAAGGTCAAACTCTCGTCGCAACGCGTCCTGTGCTTGATCCAAGGAGAGTCCGGACACGTCGGCCAGCTGCTCGCGACTCATGCTATGGAAGCTCTCAACCTCCAAACTGTACTTCTCAGTGATTTCCTCAAGAGCCTGTTGGAGATCCGGATAAGCTCGTCCCAGAGAGATGAGTAGGAAATCATTCTTGTTCTTGGCTTCGAGGGGAATAGTTGAAAAGTAGTTCTTGGGAATGTAAATTCCGCCCCCATTTTCTATTATGAAAGGGTCCCTGTTCTGGATTTCCAGTCGAAATGGGATCATTTCCGCAGCTGTTTTGCTGCTGCACAAAACGAGGGGAATATTTCTCTCCTTCAACTCTGCTAGAGCTGGGCAGGCTGGAGAATAATCGTAGGTTTCCTGATCCAGCAGTGTCCCATCTAGATCGCTAATAATGACATAAAACATCAAACCTCATCCTACTACCAATTTCAAAATTGGCGCGAGAAATTCTTGATACAATGATTTCAGATGGGAGGCGAGCAAAAATCGCTCCGCGCGCTCACGCGTGAGTTCTTAGGATATCATCCGGACTATGCCTTCTGCAGGACCCTTGCTTTCAACATCAAAAACAACGTAACCACCTATCAGAATGCCGTTGAAATTCTGGCCAAGAGGGCACGGGCCGCTAAGGAAAACCGGAGACATATTGAGGAGAAACTGGATCGACGCAGTGTAATAATCAACGGGAAGCTAGTTCGGATCAAAGATCTTTCACTCAAAGAAATCATGAATCAGGAGGAGGACAAGGTGTTGAAAGAGATTCTCGATTTCTACTTCAAACACGCGTATGCTCACGGCCGGACAAAGAAAAGCCGCCTTTTGCCCCGCTGGTTTCGGACATTCTTTCTTAGCACCTTAATCGGTCACGCCAGACGTCGTGGGGTGGATCTTGACTATGATGCGTATTTTGAAATGCTTACGTTGCTCTAAATGAGAAAGTCGGCAATCATTACCATCTCACTCCTGATCCTAATCTTCGCAGGTTCCCTGTTGCTGCTGCGGTTCTATAAATTGGACCTGATTCACACTGTTGTGGTCAATACAGTGGTTCAGAAGGCTCCGAGTGGCTATCCTGAGGGGAAAATACGGCGGACTTTCGATGCTGCTCGGGCAAGGGCGAAACGTGAAGATCGAGAGCAGGACCACTCGGAGAAGTTGCTAAGTCTCTCGCAGCGGCTGGAAAAGATCCAGCAGCTCAGCCATGAGGAGTTACAGGAGTTGCTCGAAGCACTCGAGGGGCCCTGTCTTTAAAATTGGGGGGGAAGGGGTCAGACCTTGAGTTTTGGATCCAAAAACTCAAAACTCAAGGTCTGACCCCTTCCCCCCCAACGGCCCCTTTTCCGGTCCCTCAGGTGGCTATGCTAACATGGATTCGTGTACTGCCCCCGCTGTCGAATCGAATTTCCCGGGAATCGCTGTTCACATTGTGGGACTGAGGTCGGAGCTCTGGGGGAAAACTCCCGCGAGGAACCAATCAGCAAACCCTCTCAAGAATCCATTCGCTTCAGTTTTGCCTCCCAGCCTTCTGTGAGCCACGAATCGGAAACGCCGGATTGGCGTTTGGAACTGAAGCGTAAGCTGAGCGAACATACGGAGAAGAAACAAGGTCAAGCTCGAGCTCGGAGAAGTGAATCGCGCAAGCAGGATGTATCTGACCAAAGGGTTGCTCACAGTACGAGCGAACGTCCTCTTTTTGACTACAAGTTGATCGAGGTAGGTCGCAAAGAGCCAAGGCGAAGGGTTGTGACCTCTGCGGCGAAAGGCAGCGTACCGCGACGGGTGGCGGAGAAGCCGGTAGTTCGAACACCTATGAGATCTGGCAGAGCCTCTCAATCTCAAGCTCCAAAACAGGGAGCGCTCACGCTGCACATGCCCGCACCAGAAGCTGCAAGTCTCTCTGTTTCGAAGGCTGAGGACACTTCTCCCGAAGAGATTAAGATCTCCCATGAAATCATCTTGTCCCGCCTCTTAGCGGGAATCATTGATTTTTCTTTTCCTCTTTTAATTGCCTTTGTGTTTACTTTCTCAGCGTCGAAGATCTTGCACTTCGACTTCCTTTCAGCAAGTTCAATGCGCTTGAGCCTGGTGTTATCGCTCTGTTTTTTCTTCCTTAATTCTTTCTTTTTTCTGGTCTTGAACGGGCAGACACCAGGAATGTATTTGACCGATTTACGGCTGGTGGGGGAAGAGTCAGAGAACGTTTCACTTCAGTCTGTCTTGCTCCGAATCTGTCTATTTCTTCCCGCCGTTGCAACGGTGGTGGGACTGCTTTGGGGGGTGTTTGATCCTTGGTGCAGGTGCCTACATGACCGACTTTCTAAGACACGCATTGTTCCCCTTAACTTTCAACTTCTTTCAAGAATTGATCGACCAGAACTTGTAAACGGGGGCGGCACCGGTATTCCACATCTGGATCCCTGACAAATGTGTGGACAATCTGGCACATCGCCCAAACGAGATCCTCTCGATTCGATGGCTCGAAAACGGCATCCCGCAGATCGGTAAGGCCTTTTTCGAAAGCCTCTTCCTGAAGGAAGCGCCCAAGGGTAAACCTTTCTAAAACCAGCCTGAGGATGCGCCCAAAGGAGGGATAGTCCTCTTCATAGACCAAGAGGGGCACAAGATATTCGTGGTAAAGTTCACGCTCGATAGGATTATGTCGGTCCAGAAGAGTCTCAAGTCCTGGTTTCGATTGCCAGGGTCTTCGCAACAAGACCTGAATCAATACAAATAGCAGCGCGCCGGTAAAAGCGAGCAGCAAGTGGACGTAAGTGATTGACATTTCCGGTGTGGGGTCAGAGACCCCTTTACTATTGCCCTTTGGTGATCGACCGAGCGGGTCGTGCAATCACATAAACGCCCTCCGAGATCGTCCCAGCCAGCAGATCTCCGGACGAGCCGAAAGCAAGTGCAGAAATCCTGGGGCCGCTAAATCCCAAGTCGACCACCTCCCACTCATCGCCTCCATCATCACTGTAGAACAAATGGCCAATTAGGAAGTCAGCCGCGAAGATTTCGTTCTCAGCACTCGGATTGGTTTGGATGGCGATAATGTCAATGGGGTAGACGCCCTTGCATATCCACCACGTCTCACCGTCGTCATCGCTAAAAAAAAGTCCAAACCGTGTCCCGCAAAAGAGCCGTTGGCCATTCTTCTCCAAGACATTAATGGGAGAGTAAGGAAGCCCTTTGACCTTGATGTTCCAGGTCTGCCCATCATCGTTGGATCGAAAAACACCTATGTCAGTACCGGCGAAGATCTGTCCCGATGGTTGATCGTAAAAGACGGTATTCACCTTACCCTTATAAACGGGAATGATCAGCTTTTCCAAACTGCCATTCGTCAGGTCCAGACGAAAGACACCGTCTGCGGTTGCCAGGAAAAGTCTATTTTCACCAGCATCTGTAAAAGCGAGGTCGAAAACTGTTAGCTTGCGGGTTTTTTCGATAATCTTCCACGGCTCTTCCAAGGGAACACCAACGAATACCCCTTGGTGAGTTCCTATATAAACCCGTCGCATGACATGAGCAGGTAGAATCGTTTTAATATCGACTACGGCGTCATCTAGTCCCTGATTGTAACTGTGCCAATGCTGTCCTCTGTCAGGCGAGAGAAAAAACCCTCCGTAATCGCCATCGGAAGACACGCTAACGTAGTAGCTGCTTTTCCGATGGGGATCGGAGCCAACCGCGGGAATTTGGCGATGAATAAATCCGCGATTAGCGGGACTAAACGTCGCGCCGCCATCCTCACTTTTTAGAACTCCTGCATCATCGGAACCCAGCAGGATAATGCGATTGTTTTTTGGATGTACAGCGACAGCATTGACAACGATGTTGGAAAGCAGTTGCCGCCAACTGATCCCAGCGTTGTGGGATACAAAAAGGCCCACCGTTGTGCCAGCGTAAATTGTACTAGGATTGGAAGGGTCGAGATGCAGGGTGCGAGTTCTTCTGGCCTCCTTGGGTAATCCATTCTTCAGTTTGACCCAGTTTTGACCGCTGTTTTCAGACTTATAAACGCCGGTACATGCACTGCTGTACAAAACTTCAGGATTACGCGGATCCACTAACAAGGAAAACACGTCACTGTCAAAAAACATTCCTTTGTGAATTGCCTTCCAACTCTTCCCCTGATCGGTCGTCTTCCACCCCAGACGCCAGGTTCCTACATATAGAGTACTTACATCTTGAGGATCGAATGCCAGCGATTCAACGTTGTACAGGCTGCGATAGCCTCTGGTGATGCGGTCCCAGGTCCGCCCCCCGTCCAGGCTGAGGATGACACCTTGGGAGATGCCCAAGGCAATCACTTGGGGATTTGAGGGGGCGATGGCGATAGCTCGAATGGCGCTGTGGTAACGGCCCAATGAAAGCTCTTTCCATGTTTGTCCTCCGTCTCGGCTTCGGAAAAGCCATCCCTTGTCACTCTTGAGCTCCCAGGTTGCCGCATACAGCGTGTCCGAATCGAGAGGGTCAAAGGCCAAGTTATCGACTACGATGTTGCGACGATTGAGTCCTGGAACTAGTTTTGTCCAAGTGTCTCCAGCATCCTGGGAGACGAAAATCTGGCCGTCGGCTGTGCCCAGAAAAAAAATATCAGCCCGGTCTGGATCAACGGCAAGAGAGCGGACGTCCCCGCCGTAAGGACCAAGCGGTGTCACCACAGGTTGGCCCACCAGTAGGGACGAGCCCAGTGCCACGGTCCAGAAGCCGAAAAACAAAAAACCCACTTGCATAGACCTCAAAAGAAGCGCCAGCCAATCGCGCTATTGGCTTATTTTACCGAATTACTGAGACTGAAGACGCCCCTGGAGGCATCTTCCTTTTTTCGACGTTAACAACGGTAATATATGTGGAACAGGTAGCGATGTGTTCTCCGTCACTGATCTCAGCCCGGACGCTGTATCTTCCGGGTTTCACGCCGGTTGAGTCAAAGACCACCAGGCTATCCCGCTGTGAGATAGCTCCTGCGCTGGCTCTCCAGGTCATGCTGAGCAGATCATCGTCCGGATCTGCAATTAGAGCTCGAATCGTCACTGAATCTCCCTGCCTTACCACTGCGCTGGTTGGGACACACTCAACCGTCGGGGGTTGGTTGGTTTTCCGGTGGAAGACCACTTGAGCAAACCAGCCAGATCTATCGGTCGACTGAATGCCGTAAATTGGCAGTTTCTGATCAATATATCGAAAATTGGCATTGTAGGCAGCTGAGATAGAGATCCACCGGGAGGGTGAGAACCTGAGTCCGGAGTAAAAATCCAGCGGCGATTTTGGATTGGCGATTCCCGTTCTTTCGCCAAAGAAAAGGCTTCCCACCAATTCCAAAATAACTTGAACTTTTCGTGTGCCAATCGGTTTCTCATAGCCCAGGCCATAGTTGAGTCGATTCTGCAAATCAATTCCCTTTGAATCCTCGGCAAAGAGGTGGCCGTAGTTACCGGTCAAGGTACCTCCACCCAAGTCTTTGGACAGAATGATGTCATATCCAGCTTCGATCGCGCCGTTTGTGAGACCGCGGAGCAGACGGGTTCGATCTTCCGAAAGTGGAAATTTTATGATTGGTTGAAGGGCTAGACCGAAAGGGTCTCCCCTTCTCTCGGACAAAAGATTGAATTTGACGCCAGTCCAGAGTTCGCCTGGAGCGCTGCCAAATCCAACGTCCATAAACGGTGCATCATTGAAGTAGGCCACAGTACCAACAGGGTTTCTAAGACGTGCGGGGACAATGGCACCACCGGGCGCTACCTTGTTTACTTTTATTGCATCGGCATTGACTCGTCGGTGAGCTTCCCAGAAGATGAAAGACTCGACCCGATCATGCAATCCCACTGTGATGGAGACTGGAAATAAGGTGAAGTCTAAATCTCCCGGCTCTCGATTGAAATGGATGCTGTTCAGGCCGATGCTGACTTCGCCCTGGCGTAAGGTATCCGCTACATAGAGATTGAATAGACCGGTCGAACCCTTGCCGGTAGGTGTGAGGCGTTTGATTTTTTCTTTTCCCCGCGCGAGACTGGTTCCGGTCAATAACAAACCTATGACAAGAAATGTTAAAAGCTGGTTAATCCGAACCATCCTTCTACCCCTCGAGCATGCTCTCCCTCCGCACCAGGCTGAAGTTTGTCATCGTCGAAGTTGTCATATAATACTCGTTGTCGAAGTTAACCCCGAAAATTTGTGGGTTTTGAACAGAGCCGCGACTGTGAAGGAGCGGCGGAAAGCGGCAGCCTCTGACGACCGCGGCTCT
>JALLOL010000007.1 GCA_027717875.1 Acidobacteria bacterium AH-259-L09
GGGACACAGGCTGGTCTCTATGGTTGGGATGAAGAAGGCGGCCCCATTGAACTTCTCGGGATTGAAGGCGAGCGCATCCCAGATGTTGCGCTTTTGAGCGTCTATTATGACTCGCGGCTATTCGTCGCGAATTGCCGCCTGCACCTTTTCGAGAAGCTCCGGTGGAAATTCCTCCATTTTATGCTCGACCCTGGCATGATCACGGCACTTCTGTAGAACCTCTTCCACCGTTGTACCTCGGGCCTCAAAGTCGCAATCCACTCCAACGTCTCGGCATTTAATAACCTTTGCCATGGCTCTCCTCCTCAAAGTTATGTGAGAGTAATCTTTAAGTCGTTGAATTGTACTGTGAACGTCGACCGGAAACAACAAAATTGTTCAACGTGCCCCCCATCTGGGGCAGTGAAACCGGCGATGGAAACGTGCTTTCTCTGAGGCACCGAGCTGGTTTGCAAGGTTGTTTCGGGATGACATCTTGGCCACGAATCCCCTGACACTTTGGCAGAATCATCTCATTGGATTGGTTATTCCCAGGTGAGCAGCCAGATGTCGGCTTCGGTTTCACGAAGGGTGAAATAAATCAAGTGATCGTCGTGAGAAACTGAGGGACCGGAGACGCTGTGGGGAGTAGCCGACAGGACTTCGTGATACTGCTTGGACTGAGTGTCCAGCAGGAAGATTTTCCCCTGGTACGAAAACAGGAGCCGCCGGCTGTCACTCAGCCAAGCAGGCCCGCCGCCGACATCGGTCACCGGTTGGTATTCTTGAGACTCCAGGGAATAAATGGCGATACCTCCGCCGGAGCCATCCGCCCGCCTGCAGTTGCCGGCGAGCCACTGCCCGTCGGGAGACCATGACTGTACTTCAAAGCTTTCCCTTCCCTCCCTGAACTCGGGTAAATACTTTGGGGTCTGCGCTGGGCCGGATCTTTCAACTTCAACGATCAGGGAGCGACGTTCAGTACGAGACTCATAGCAGGCTAGCCGCGATCCGTCGGGCGACCAGACAGGATAGATAAGATTCAGGTCGGGCATGTCTGTGAGTGCTTCCAGTCCACTGCCATCCGGCTTGATGAGCCAAATCTGGTAGTGCCCGCTTCGATCCGAGTAAAAAGCAATCCACTCTCCCTCAGGCGACCAGCGGGGGCGTCGGTCTCTATAGGGGTCGTCCGTGAGCTGGCGCTGGCCCGTCCCATCACTGCGAATAATGAAGATATCTTCCTGTTTTCCGCTGGACGTAAAGGCTAGCCATTCCCCATCGGGCGAGGGATCTGACGCGCCCCATCGCCTTGAGCCCTGAGTGATCCAAACAGCTTGCCCTGCGAGAGTTTCCTGAGAGGGGTCAAAGGACACTTTTTGCACATTGGCGGATCCCACTCGGGCAGCGTACGCAAGCCGCCGCCCATCCCGGGAAAGGCTGAGGTGATGAGTAGAAACCGACACGCCGCTGGTGACCGCCTCCGGACTTCCCAGGACTTTTCCCGTTCTCTCCTCAATGGGCACCCGCCACAGGTTCATGCTGCCTCCCCGGTCACTGGAAAAGTAAAGATAGGCTCCATCCGGCGACCAGATCGGATTCCAGTCCAAAGCCGCATCGCTGGTGACCGGGACCGGCTCCCCTCCTTCGGCCGGGATGGTCCAGATGTCTCGCTGGCCCCCTTTCCTGAGGCCCCAATAGGCAATCCGCTCGCCATGAGGAGACCAGTGAGGCTGCACGGCATCCTCTCCTCTTGTCACTTGCCGTTTCTCACCGCTTGCCACATCGACGGCCCACAGCTGGCTGCCCACCATCGATCGACCCTGGGGAAACCAATTGACATTTTCCATGGCGCAGAGAATCTCTCTTCCATCAGGTGACCACACCGGGTTATAGCCAAAATCCGTCAGGCGCTTAACGGACTCACCGGTGGCACCCATCACAAAGATGCCCCCGCCCCCTCGCTCAGATCGAAAAGCAATATGCTCTCCGTCAGGGGAAAAGACCGGTTGGGTATCGGTATCCTCAGAGTCCCTGGTCAGGTTGATGGGATTTTGCCCTCCGACCCTTTGCAGGTAAATGTCCCAGTTGCCAGAAGCACTGCTGGTGTAAACCAGCGACTTGCCGTCGGGTGAAAGGCTGGGGAAGACTTCCGGACCGGTCTGGTGGGTGAGCTGGGTGAAGGTGGCGTTTTTGAGCAAAGTTGGGCCTTCCTGAGGCCCGGTTTCCGGAACTGGTCGCAGCAGAAAGTACCACAACGCCACCAGGATCATTATTCCCCCGGCAACAACAAGGGCCGCCTTGCCACCTTTTGCAGCCCGCGGCAATTTAGGATGGGCTGCCGGAGCAATGGTGGTGGCACGGGCCACTCGTCCCTCATCCGTATCCCGCTTCACGCGCTTCAAGTCGGCGCGCATGTCGGCTGCGTGCTGATAGCGGATTTCACGGTCTTTGTCCAACGCCTTATTGATGATTTGTTCCAACTCAGCAGACAGCTGCGGATTCAAGCGAACCGGAGCGGTTGGAATCTTGTGAAGGATTGCATCAAACAGGGCCGCCGAGGTGTTGCCTTTGAAGGGTAGTATCCCGGTAGCCATTTCGTAGAGCACCACCCCGAAGGAGAAAAGATCAGTCCGCGCATCGACGTCTTGTCCCAGCGCTTGCTCCGGGGACATATAAACCACCGTCCCCAAAGCCACTCCAGGGCTGGTCAAAAGCTCCTCAGCAGTGGCGGCGGTGGGTAACCCCGACACCCCCAACTCTTCCGGTTGCCTCCGCCGTTCAGATGCCAGCTTGGCCAGACCGAAGTCCAAAATCTTTGCCTGGCCGCGCTCGGTAACGAAGATATTGGCAGGCTTGATATCGCGATGGATGATGCCTTTGGAGTGGGCCGCCTCCAACGCATCGGCAATCTGAATCGCCAGCTCCAACAGTTCATCCGGCTCAAACGGCTTCCCGCCAATGCGCTGCTTCAGCGTCTGGCCTTCGAGCAGTTCCATCACGATAAAAGGTTGGCCTTCGTGTTCACCAATGTCGTGAATTGTACAAATGTGGGGATGATTCAGCGCCGAAGCAGCCCTGGCTTCCCGTTGGAAGCGTTCCAGTGCCTGACGGTCTTTGGAAAACTCTTGGGGCAGGAACTTTAGGGCCACGTTGCGACCCAACCGGGTGTCTTCGCCCTTGTAGACCACTCCCATACCGCCGCCACCCAGTTTCTCAAGAATGCGGTAATGGGAAATCGTCTGGCCGACCACGTCACCTCCAGTACCCGGAAAAAGTTATTGGCACATACTAAACTCTCCGGTGTTGAAGCGCAATGTCTAACCGATGATAAGGTTTTTTCTTTCGCTATTTTCCCTTCAAAATTTGCCTCTGACGGCATATTTACCAGCATGGTGGCGGCCTTCGCTGCGCCAAATCAGGTCTGGTCTCACCTTCGCAGGAGGAAAAGCCCGTCGAGGCTTTAGTTTTGCGAAAGATTTTTTTATTCTTGTGAGAGTCATGGTCAAAACTGCAGGACTTCAAAAAGCAGGAAGGAGGGTTTGCGTGGAATTCTCGCACATGGGCGTCATCACTGACCAGCCCAAGGAAGACGAAATCTTTGTCGAGGCCACCCGCGTCTGGATTACAAACTTTGCCAAGCACCCGTTTCACGTCGAATGGCTGCGGTTCGAGCCCGACAGCCCTGTTAGCGGCCCCGTGCGGAACCAACCGCATGTTGCCTACCGCGTCGATTCCATCGAAGAGGCTTCCCAGGGGATGAAGGTGCTTCTGGAACCCTTCCGGCCCTTGGAAAACGTGCGGGTCGGATTCTATGAGTCGAGCGATGGAGCCGTGATCGAGTTGATGGAGTACCAGGGCGACCCGTTTTAAGTCTGTAGGACCATCAGATCACAGCTTCACTTGAAGTCATCGTTTGACATTGCCCTCCAACGTCGAAGAGTTTACTATTTGCTAGCGATGGCGGTCGCGGATTGATGGCTAACCAAACAAGCCCAGGGCGCTGCTTTTCCTACCACTGATAGGCGGCGTCAACATCCGCTTGCGCGGCCGGCCGGAAGCCGGCGGATTTCACTCAGATGGGTCCACAAGCCGTTTCTTCACTTCATCCCATGGAACAGTCTGTGTCTCGCCACGATCGAGTTCATCCAGACGTCGATCCAACTCTTCCCGCTGAGAATCGTATTTACGGAACGAGGCACTTAGCCACCAGAATTCGAAGGCGACGGTTTGGTGGGGGAAGACGCGCCGCAGGGCTTCGCTGTAGATGCGTTGCTGCTGCGCGTAGGCTTCTGGAACGGGATCTTTTACAGCCGTGGTTTTGTAATCGATGGCCCGGATGACATCCTCTTCCTTTAGAACAAGATCGATCACTCCGTTCCAGGCTTGATCCTCGTGAACGAGATATACGGGAACTTCACGTCCCAGAATTCGGGCTGCTTCCACTCGTTCCCGATAGGGCTTTCCGAAAGCATCTGCCAGGTGCCCGCAATAGAACTGAGAAAGTAGAGTCTCGGCCATTTCCACAGCCCTCGGATTTGGACCCAGCTCAGGAATCTCAAAGGACAAAGCCGAGAGCTTTTCCGGTCCAAAGGCGCTATCCGGAAGATAGCGCTCGAGATAAGCGTGGACCAGGCGCCCGACCAGCAAACGGGTCTGGTCGTCTCGTCCCGGGCGGTAGTGATGATCTTCAAAGACCTCCCTTTCTTCCCGGTGCTCCGGGTCCGAGGGCCGGCGAAGGAGTGACAGACCCGGCGCTTTGAAGTCAGAATAGCGTTTCTCCCACAGCTTCTTGTACTGATCTGCACGCCAGTTCACCTTAGGAGAAGTTACTTCCGAGTGTTCGGCTTCCCGACCGGGACGACGAACAAACCTCAGAGTACCGTCACAAATATCGGCCTTTTCTACCCCACCGTCCGAGATGGCCTTTTTGGCACTGTCGATAAAAGCGTCGATTTTCTCTGAGAAACGACAGCCCTTCGAAGCAGGACACAGCAGAGCCATGCGATCGCGGGCGCGGGTGGCGGCCACATAAGCCAGGCGTTTGGCCTCGGCCTTGGCGCCTTCTCGCTCGTGCCGCAAAGCCTTGCCCCAAGCGGGAGAACAGACCCTTAAGGGTCCCCATTGCAGTGCAAAACCACGCAGCTTCTGGCCTTCTTGGCTGGTCAAGTCAATAATTTCAGTCCGCTTTTTTCTTCCCCTTGGCCCCGTCAACTCGAGCAGGACTGAAGTCCACCCGTAGACAATGGCAAAGCGCCCCTCAAGCCCTTTGGCCTTATGAATGGTCATCACCCGAACCGCATTGACGCTCTCGTCGGCGACCGTGATATCTTCCCCGGGATCGACATCCCACCGGTCGGTTTGGGCGGCCCGCCGGCGCTGTTTCAGAAGCCATACCAACGGGGGTGTCACCGTCATCTCCATCTCCTGTTGGAAAGTCTCAAGGACGCGATCGATTCGCACGATGGGTCGGCCTTCCCGATCCCCAGGTTCACTGTAGAGGGCC
Organism: Acidobacteria bacterium AH-259-L09; assembly: GCA_027717875.1. Next base: position 5,483 of record JALLOL010000007.1, read on the forward strand.
GTGGGAATAAAGGCTCGAACTTCCCGGAGCCAATCACAAAGCGCTCTCCTCAGACGTTCCGCGGCGAGCTGGCGGAGATTCTCAATCCGATTGTGAGCCTCTTCGGGGAGAAAGTCGGGAAGAATCTCCTTGGAGTGAAATAATCGTTTAGGAGGGATCTCCTTCAGCAAAGCGTGAATGTCCGGATCCGAGAGACAGACGAGCGGACTTCGCAGCACGGCGGCTGCAGCCAGTTCATCTAAAGGATGAAGAAGAGCGATCAGCAGGTTCAGTACATCCAGGACTTCGGGACGGCGATAGAACGTCTTGGCTCCACTACTAACGGCAGGAATTCCGGCACTCTGGAGAATGGGCACCAGAGCGTCAATCTCCCCTGCGTCTCTGACAAGAACAAGGATGTCCTTGTAGGGAGCAACTTCCGAATCCGAGTGCCGGACATACTCCTGGATGATTCGCAGGGTCTCGGCGGCAGCGTAGTTTCTGGCCCTGTCGGCAGTGAAGCTCTCTCCATTGCCGTCCGACTCAATCAGAATCCATTCAGGCGGGAGTGCCTCGTCTGATCGAATGGGAACCAGCGCGTCAGTTTCGTCTGTCAAATTCAGCTCTCTTTCGAAGAAGTGATTCACAAACTGAGTCACCTGCCTCACACTTCGAAAACTCGTTTTCAAATGGAAGTCACTGCGCTTGAGCCGGCATCCCGTATAGCTTTCATATTGTTGGTGAAAATCGACGATGTTAGGAACATCGACCCCTCTAAAGCGGTATATTGACTGTTTCGTGTCACCCACAAAAAACCCAAGAACCTCATGTTCAAACTCGGAATCCCGCTTCAGGAGAGCTCTGAGAAGCCGCAGCTGGTTGGGATCCGTATCCTGGAACTCATCAACCAAAACAGCCCGAAGTCTTCGCTGCTCGGCCTGGCGAATTTGGGGATGATTCTCAAGAAGTCCTACAGCCAGGCAAATCATCTCGTCGAAAGTAATCAAACCCAGCTCCTGAATGGCGGCTCCATCGGCCCAAGTGGCGAAGCGGCGCAGGAAGTTTGTCCAGACCTTCCAAGCCTGGCCGAACTCTTTGGCCACGCAGATGCGAGCCGCAGGAATGTAGAAATTGGTCCACGATTGAAAGTACCGACAATGGTGTACTGGGAGTGCACTGATCGCCGAGCGGATGGTCTCCGTCGTACTGCGATCCAGGAAAAAGTAATTTCTGACCTGCTGGATGAAGACACACAACTCGCTCCAGGCCCCCTCTTCATCACATGCAATACGGTCGAGGATGCCCTTAAGCTGGTCGCGTTTCTCCTCGATTTTGGAGCCGCCTCCCTCTGCCAGGGCCCGTGCCAACGCGGAAGCCGCATCGAGCAGTTGTCGGATCTCCATTTGGTTCTCCAAGGGAAGAGCCTCAGCTTCCTCGGGAATCCAGCGAAACTCATAACTCTGCTTCAGCCAATGCCGTATTTGAGCAAGCGAGACCACCTGGAGGAGCTTGGCCAGTTGATCCTGAAGTTCAGTATCAGTCAAGACTTCTCGCTGCCACCACCGTTCCACCACCTGGTCCTCCACTCCGACGAGATCGTCTTCATCCTCTTTGGCAAAGCGGGCCGTCGGTGGGATCCCTGCCTGAAGGGGGTGACGGCGAAGGATTGAAGCAGCCAGGCTGTGTATGGTGGAAATTTGCAGCTCGGCCGCCAGTTCGGCCAGGGCTTGCGCTCCGGCGCGAAGGCGCTTAAAGGAGTCCTCCAAATCTACTTGAGTCAAAAGCGGCATTTCTCGGTGCATGCTCCCAGGCCATAGATTCTTCAATACCGCTTGAACGATCTCGTGAAACAGGGGATCTTTCAGCTGGTTTTGCGGCTCATCGTCGTTGGGTTCGAGATCTGAAAGAGTCTGTGCCGAAGCTACCCTGTCCAAGTAGCGGTAGAGCCGAGTCTGCATTTCCGCAGCCGCCTTGCGCGTAAAGGTGGTCATCACGAGAGAACGGATGACGGCCCGCGCCGCCTGCATGCGCTCAAGGCGCGACGAAGCATTGTAGAGGGAGCGAATCGCCGGCAGGAACTCGTCCGCTGAGCCATCTTGTGGAGAAAGAAAAGGAGCATTCAACAGCAGATAAAGTGCCCGCAGAGTTAAGGTATGTGTTTTCCCGGTCCCGGCACTCGCCCACACAAAGGCATGGTGACGGGTTGTGATGGCCTCTTTGCGTACCCGAGAGTCGGGAAGAGTCATCCTTGTCCCCTCACTCATTTCTCCACCTTTTCCCAGCTGGACCCACGCATCGTCTCCAGGCGCCGGGAGAGCTGCTTTCTGGAAAACCTGAAATAGCGATAATTCGCACCCTCATCAAAGCGGCGGCAGAGAGAAATGTAATCACAGAACTGACAGGGATTTGCCCTGTCGACCTCAAGCAGCTTCATTGTCTCTGTGGGAGTGGGCAGGTACATCCCTGCCCGCAATATTTCCCCTAAGGGCTCCAGGAACTCCTCAACTACAAGATGGCAATCCACAGGTTTTTCGCTGGGAGGAGAATCACCTAAAAATATGAAGGAAAAGCCCGCCTTCGGCGGGTTGGATTTGGCTTCACCGAAAAGCCAAGGGTAGAGAATTGGCTGGATGTGATATCCAAGAGAAACTTCCCGCTCCAGCTTGGAGTTTGGCGATTTTCCGCTCTTGTAATCGTAAATATGACGATCTCCATCCTTCTCGTCGATGCGGTCGATACGCCCTGAGATTTGAAGCTGGTCAAGAGCCGGGAAAGGAACCCGTTTCTTGAACTCGAGCTCAATGGGAAGATCCCCACTACATGTTCCTTTCAGCACTTCTTTAAAATAGCCCTTGACGGTCGCCACAAGTTTCACCAGTGCCGCTTCACGGAACAGACGAGGGAGAATTCCCAACCGCCTTGGAAAGCAATCCGGCAATTCCCGGGCTGCTTGGTTCAGTTTTTGTGCGCTGTCACGAAGCATCTCTTCGGCGATTTCTCCCAATGTCACTCTCTGATTGAGGTAGGGCTCGATCAGGCGCTCTAAGAAGTGATGAACCAGCCCTCCCCAATCCAGTGGATTCATTTCCTCGGCAAATTCAAGTGGCATCAGCGGTTTCCATTTGACCAGGCGGTCAACATAGAAACGGTAAGGGCATTTAGCGAGCACCTCCAGATCTGTCACTTGAACTCGCTGCTTCTCCAGTTCGGGAGCAGGTAGGGCAGCTGAAGGGATATACCCGTTCCAGGTGAGTTCTTTCGCTCTCAATTCTGCTGCGCTGAAAAGGTAACTGTAAGGAATTTCTCCTGAAAACATTTGGGTGGTGTACGGCTGGATAAAGCTCAAAAAATCAGGAGGAAGAAACGAACCCGTATTCTGGTCGAGCTTTAACAGATATTCTCCCTGCTGCACAGGTCCACGCGGAATTCTGTTCCAAGTTTCTTGTGTCCCGTTAACCCGATCCCAACGCTGAATGTAGCGCTGCACCCAAGGAGTAGGAGCCACGCTTCGTCCCACATCGTCACTCTCTGGGATCACCCAATGAACGTATTCGGCTGAGGTATTGAGCAAGAAGAAGAGCATTGACATTTCGTCTGTCACATGAGACTTGATCGGTAACCGATGTCCCACGTCGCGTGCTTTCCTGACCAGACGCCTGCGTGAGGCATCTGAGAGAAGAGGATCTTCCCGGATACATGATGGCAAGGTTCCTGAGGCTAGACCGAGAAGAACCACGGCTCTTGAGGTTAGACCGCGAGCGCGCATCAGCGGCACAAAGAGCACTCCACAGCGATCCGGCGGATCGCTCTGGATCTGATCGCCGAGAAGCTGGAGGAGGATTTCACGAAGCAGTGACTCTTTGATGGCAAGGTCTGGACGAAGAGATTGAGTGAACTCGAGCGCTGTCACTAAGCGGTCCAGGCGCTCCGGCTCTGGAAGCCATCTTTCTCGGATCCTGTTCAGGAAGTTCGCAGCCTCCTTTGGTGTGAAGCTCCGCTCTCTTCCACCGGAGTCCTTTGTCCCCCCAAAATCCAGAATATCCTCCACCAATGCTTTTTCTTCACTTGTGAAGTGGGGAAGATTCTTCTCTTCGACGTTCGGGTTTTTCGGATCAAGGTCAAGAACAGAGTGCCAACTTGTACCGCCCCAAAGGCCCATTTCGCGAACTTTGAATTCAAATTGATTCAGATCCACATTTCGCGCAGCGGGGACCTCAGGACAATCACGCAAATAGGCCAGAACCCACTCGGCAGGTGCCCGATCCTCCCAGATCCGGGCCAGCATCCGCAACGGACGATTTTCTGGAGTCAGTCTCACAGGGACATCAAGGATGAGAAAAGGGATGGCAAAGGCAGAAAAGATTTCCCGGATGGAATCCAAATAGGGTTCGGCGTCGGGTGCCACGACCATGATCTCCTCCGGCCGAATCGGATTCTGGCTGTGATCCATCCATTGACGCACTCGAACAGCTGCAGAGATAAGCTCTGCCCGGATTCCAGAGGCGCGCTGGAAGGTCAAGAAAGAAGGCTGATCGGGAATTTCTCCCTCGGGGAAGGTAGAAAGAAAAAAGCGGGTGGGCAAATTCAGGTCTGTTTCGGTCTGGACAGCGGCGAGAGCTGTGCCTAATCGAACTTTAAGGTCCTCCAGAACAGGCTGTCCGAAATAAAAGGCAGGATGGGGTGCGTTACCAACTTTAGCGAAAGGATAAAACAGTGTGAGGTTAATCCTCCTTCCCAAGGCGGCAACGACTTGGGCGTTGACATCGGTAAAGTCATAAAAACCATACACAGACATTTCTGGAGTCTGTCCTGTCTCGCAGGCGAGAGAGGTCATGAGAGCTTGCTCATCGACCTGCATGATCCATTCGGGGATCCTCTGATGCTGAAGCGGCTCCCAGCGCAACTTCCGCTCCTCCAACACCCGAATCCAGCGCACATAAAGTTGAAGAGTCTCACGTTCCAAAGGAGCCAAATCAGGCTCATCCGCCAGCTCCTCCAGAATCTCTGTCTCCTCCGGGCCAAAACCTCCATCTGCAAGATCCAGGAAAGTCGGGCGCAGCAGACGGTAACCGCTGGGCATGCGCTGCAATCGTGCCAGAGGGGAGCTTAAAGGGAACTGCTCCACAAGTTGGAAGAGCAGAAGATCCAGAGCCGGCCCCCAGCGCTCACCGGGAATCGACCGGCTCATCCCAGTGAGACGGCGGATGAGGCTCAGCAGCGGAACGATCCGCACCCCGGCGAAGACCGTCTCGCCTGCCCTTTGCCCCAGCTGTAGGCGCAGGTGATTGGCAGCTGTGGAAGTAGGAACCACCACCCACTTTGGCGTCAGCGGATCTTGCCGGCAGGATTGGTGCAGACTACCTAATAATCGACCCAGCAGGGCCGCAAATGACGGCACCAAGACCAAATTGCAGGCCATGTGCTCTCACTCCAAAACTGTTTCTATCCAGTAGATTTCCAAGCCCGAACTAAACTGGAAATTTACCAGTCTACTCTGACTCGATCCAGGCGCTCTCCCGAGCGGGGGTCAGACCTTGAGTTTTGAGTTTTTGGACCCAAAAACTCAAAACTCAAGGTCTGACCCCCTTTCCTTTATTCGAGCTCCTTGTAGATTTTGTCGACCAGAGCGATTGCTTCCCAGGCGGCGGGAAAACCAGCATAAGGAGCGATGTGGAGAAGTGTCTCCAGGAGTTCCTCTCGAGTGGCTCCGTTTCTGTGCGCCATTCGGATATTCAGCTCCAACGCACGATTTCGTCCGAGTGCAGCTAGAGCCGAAATTGTGCACAAACTTTTGATTTTGCGATCCAGCTGGGGGCGGGCCCAGACTTCACCGGCCAAAAAACCGACCACGTACTTTTCGAAGTCCGGACAGATTTCTTCCCAGCTTTGGCGGACCTCTCGTGCCCCTTTTGCTCCCAGCATTTCATCCAAGATTTTCAATCCGCGATCTCTATTCATAGTGCTCCTTCGAAAAAATTGAGACTGACTCAAAGTTTGTAGCCACCACAGACGCGTATCGCCTGCCCGGTGATGTTTCTGGCAGCACTGGAAGCCAAAAACAGTACCAGAGCAACAACGTCATTAGAACTCACCATCTGCTCAAGGGCGGCACGCTTTTTAAACTCTTCTTCGACCGCTCTCTTGGTTCGCCCTTCCGCTTCAGCCCGGTGAGTGATGACGCGGTCCATCCGCTCCCCTTTCACCGGACCCGGGCAGACGGCGTTCACACGCACTTTGTAAGGTCCAAGTTCCACCGCCAGGGTCTCGGTCAGGGCAATCAACCCGCCTTTGGAAACGGCGTAGGGGCTGCGCAGAGGATAGGCCTGTACCCCTGCCACCGACGAGATGTGAATGATGCAGCCAGAACGGCGAGACATCATGTGAGGAGCGATGGCACGATCGCACAAAAAAGCGCCCGTCAGGTTCACCTTGATGGTACCCTCCCACTCAGACGGAAAAACTTCCACCAGTGGTGCGGTAGGACCTTCAATACCCGCATTGTTGACCAGAACGTCGATCTGTCCCCATCTTTCCAACACCTGTTCAACGGCCTTCTCCACCTGGGCAGGGTCTGTCAGGTCGAGAAATATATCCAGGGCCTGTTCCCCTTGTTGGCAAATTTCCGCGGCAGTTTCAGTGGTCCCTTCGATTCCGGTGACGGCAATACGGTACCCTTCCGAGCTAAAGGCCAGGGCCATCTCTTTTCCCAGGCCCTTACCGGCGCCGGTGATGAAAACAACCGGTGGCATAAATCGATTATAAGAGAAAGGGGGTAGAAAGGGGATCAGACCTTGAGTTTTTCGTTTTTGAGTCCAAAAACTCAAAACTCAAGGTCTGCCCCCCCCCTCTGATCCCCTTTCTGAGCAGTGCCACGAGTTCACGAGGTGGTGGGAGAAGGATGACAGCCAACGCAACAACAAAAGGAAACACCCTTTCCATCGCTCCTCCTTGAGTTTCTGCAAAGGAGTAGGCGAGCACGCTAAGAGAAAAGCCTAAAACCATCGCCGCCAGGCTGCGCCCCGGTGAAACCACTCCTCGCAGGGCGGTGACTACGAGCAGTGGACCAAAGGCGGCTCCCATGGCCGTCCAGGCGAAGAGGACGGTGGCAAAGATCTCCCGACTGCCAAGAAGTGCAGCCAAAACCGCACCGAGACTGAGCACTAAGACAACTACTCGAGACCGCAGCAGAAGGCTTCCAGCTGTGGGACCTCCCAGTCTCAGATCATGGGTAACCGAAGAGGCAGCTACCAGCAGTTGGCTGTCGGCAGTTGACATGATAGCAGAGAGAACCGCAGCCAACATGACTCCCGAAAGAACGGCGGGGAAAAGCTGGTTGGCGGCCACGATAAACACGACTTCCGGGTCCAAAAGCTGGGGATAAAGGATGCGTCCACACAGACCCAACAGAAGCATTCCGGAGTAAACTATGATGGCCCAGCCAATGGCAATCAGCTGAGCACGCCGCAAAGATGCTGATCCTTCGCGCAGTGCCATGAATCGATTCACCACGTGAGGTTGGCCTGGATAGCCAAGGCCGATCCCGAGAAGCCCCAGGATGAACCCAAGCCCGGCCATCGGCGCCAAATTGCGGGTCAAACTCAAGTAGCCTCCGCTTTCCAACTGACTGAGTCCCGTCAGGAAGCCGCTCGGTCCACCTATTGCTGCCAAAGCAGCCAAGGGAAGGATCAAAGAGGTCCCTGCCATCACCAGCCCCTGGAGCGTGTCGGTCAAGCTGACCGCCCAGAACCCTCCCAGGAGTGTGTAGAGAACCACCACACCACTGCCCACCAGGATGCTGGCGGTTAAGGAAAGCCCAAAAGTCTCACTGAAGGCCTTCCCCGCCCCTTGAAATTGTGAGGCCACATAAGTACCCAGGCAAACCAAGACAATGAACGAGGCCACCCTGGAAAGGGTCCAACTCAGAGGGCGCTCTGCTGCTCCAGCCAGAACTTCGGTGACTGTTAATGCTCCGCTGCGGTGACTGAGCCGTCGTAAGGCGGGAGCCAGTACGTACCAATTCAAAACAAAGCCGCCAACGCAAGCCGGAAAGAGCCAGAGCGCGGAAAACCCCCAGGCATAGGCGGCTCCACTCACTCCAAGCAGTGTCCAAGCGGAAGAGGAACTGGCCGAGGCGCTAAGGGCCGCTACTGTAGGTCCCAGAGCGCGACCGCCCAAAAAGAAATCCAATCCGTCACGGGTTTTCCTCTTAGCCAGGACGCCAATCACAATTAGCGTCACCTTGTAAGCGATCAGGGTAATGAGAACGGCGGCTTCTCGGGTCACGGATCACACGGATTTTAGGCGGATTTACACGGATGCATTACGAAGTATCTAAAACGTTGTCAATTTTCCACTTGGGCTTTGGTGATCTGGTCGAGATATCTGCGGGCGATGTCGAGGTCCTGGCGGCTGCGGAAGAATCGCTTCCGAATTTTGCCCCGGCGCTGCTCAGCCAGCAGTGGATACCTTTCCAATAACCCTTCAAAGACAGCGTCCAAAAGCGAGCCGGGATCCGGTTGGTAAGAAGCGTTCTTCAACTTCTGGGCCTCTCGGCAAAGCTCAATCAAACGACTGTGCCCGACCTGAAAGAAGGACTGGAGGTAATGATGTCGCACACCCTCGGCAGCCTTTTGAAGATTTCCTTTTGCCCACCAATCAAGCCCCAAATTCATGCCCGTAATCGCCTTCCGGATACCTCTTTTAACCCGAACTGGATCGGCCGGCGAAGCACAGTCTGCGGACAAAACTTTGTTACAGACAAAGAAGAGCTCTTCTAATAAGGTTTGGGATTCCTGGGGGCGAGTGATCAGAGCCAGGGCCTGAAACAGCAGCAGGGAGCCTTTCGCCTGCCCGGGCAACCTGACAGGCAGGGTACCCACTTGCCGGATTTGCTCCCACTTCTTTTCCGACAAAGATTCCTGGGGCGGAAGAAAGGTATAAATTTGGACGGCATCGAAGTAATCCTGAAAACCCATCTCTTCCACACGTCTTTTGCGATTTTGATAGGCAATTTCTTCCATTTCAATCGAGGTCCGAGCCCGACTCGAATCAATCAGAAGAGGTGCATAACTGGGCTCCAAGTCGTAAAGACGTAGAATCAAAGCACGAAGCAGGCGGGCTTTGTCAGGATTTTCAGGCAGCAGGATCAAATAATTCTTATCGGGAGTCTCCAGCCACTCTCCTTCCTCCGGTTCCGCTTCGTACTCGTCTTCTTCGACCTTTGCGTAAGCTTTCATCTGCCGTTTGAAAGTCAGTTCCCATAATTCCGGGTCAGCGGCGCGGATGAGCTTTCGTGCCACCGCATCTTGGGCACTGGTGATATACTTTTCCCAGTAGAGAAAGCCTCCAGTGCTCATCCGATCGCGGGACCATAAATCCAAGTCAAGAATCCCTGCCCACTGTTTTTCGGTGACATGAGGCAGGAGCCTTGAGATCTCTTCATCGTCTAGCTGCTTCAATCCAAAAAAGAGATGTGGCACGGGCACTCGTCGGATGCGTCCCCGTGTCTCAGCAGTTTCAAGCATTTTGCGTACGTCGACTGGCGCATAGACACCTCGGTAGACTAGCTCCTCAGGACGACGAATAAATTTCTCTTCTCTTTTACCAACTTTTTCAACCACGTTAACCATTATACGGGACCGGCAACTGACAACACACAACACAACTGACAACAGACCACAGACAACACAGCTGACAGAATTCAGAATTCAGAATCCAGAATTCAGAATGCTTGAAAGCCGCGAGTTTCGGGTTTCAAGCTATTGAGCTTTTGAGCTGTGAGCTGTTGAGCTTTTCACCTCTGACGCAGCTTGGACCGTTAACGAATCTTCTGGATTCTGAATTCTGGATTCTGAATTCTGTCTGTTGTCAGTTGCTTTTACTTTGCTCGCACAATTGGTCGGCGCGGCGAATGGGTTCGGGCAGTCGAAAACGCCGTGTCACGGCCAGAGTCCAGCGTAGACATTCCTCAAGTGGAAGACCGTAGCCGACCGAGACAAAGACGGGCTTCACACCGGTGCGTGTGCGCAGCACCCTTCCGATGACTTCTCCCTGATGTACCAGATTCGTGCAGGATCCTCGCCTGTTGCCCGGCTGCCGGTACTCGCCACAGAGGCGTGACTTTCCAATACCAACCGTTGGATGCGTTAGCCACAGTCCCAGGTGAGCAGCGATCCCCAAGCGCCTCGGATGGGCTCTTCCATGGCCGTCCACAAAGATTAGGTCGGGCAGAGTAGAAAGTTTATCGATAGCTTTCAGGATAGCCGGGACTTCTCGGAAGCTCAACAGACCGGGAACATAGGGAAAGGGGGTTTTCATTTTCGCCACCGCCGATTCTGTGGTTTGAAGATCAGGATAGGAAAGAACCACCACGCTCGCCACAGACTCCTTCCGTTCAGGGATATAAGCCACATCTACGCCGGCAACACTCTTCGGGGAATTGAGCTCCAGATCCGTCCTGACCTGGTCTTTCAGCTGCTTCTGAAGCTGAATGGCTTCCTTGGGGGTGAGGTTCCACGGATGCATTTGACAGTCCTCAAATTCTATCTTATAGTCCGTCACATTTGAATGAGTCACAGCTCTCGATTTTGCGAGATGGGGTGATAAGGGCAAATTGATGTTGTGGATCTCAATAGGGATCGTTGTCCTTTTAGTTGTGTGGATTGTGAGCATCTACAACGGGTTGGTGGGCCTGCGAGTGCAAACCCGCAATGCCTGGGCTGATATCGACGTGCAGCTTAAGCGTCGCTACGATCTGATTCCGAACCTGGTGGAGACGGTCAAGGGTTACGCGGGGCATGAAAAACAGACTTTAGAAGCCGTCATTGAAGCCCGAAACCGAGCCATGTCTGTTCAGGGACCTGCGGAACAGGGACAGGCTGAAGGGATGTTGACTCAGGCGCTGAAATCGCTCTTCGCCCTGGCGGAAGCTTACCCTCAGCTTCGTGCCGTCGAGAGCTTTACTCAACTACAGAACAGTCTGAATCAGATCGAAGACACCCTTCAAAATGCCCGCCGGTATTACAATGCCGTGGTACGGGATTTTAACACCAAGATCGCTCAGGTCCCTTCCAATTTGGTAGCTGCGATGTTCAGTTTTACACGCCGTGAATTCTTTGAAATTCCCGCGCCGGAGCGGGAAACTCCGCGCGTGAGCTTTGAGACGGGCACAAGTTAGGCCATCTGCAGGCAAGCAAATGTTTTTTCGCGCTTGGCTCCTCTCCATTCCGTTGATTTTCCTCGGAGCTCCGTTGGCGAGTGGACCTCTGTTGGCTCGTTCGCTTGTCCACGAGAGTTTTCACGCCGACATTCGCGTTCACCCAAACGGGGAAATCGAGGTGACCGAAATCATTCAAACTCGCTTTACGGGATCCTGGAACGGCATTTACCGGTTCATCCCCGTCGATTATCGAAGCCCGCGGGGTTTCAGTTACAAGCTTCGACTCGAGTTGGCGAGTATAACCGACGATATGGGCCGCAGTTTACGCTACGAGACCAAGCGAGAAAGACACTATGTAAACTTCAAAATCTGGATCCCAGGTGCCAAGGACGCAACACGGAAGGTGGTCATTCAATACCGGGTCCGTTACGCTCTCCGATTCTTTGAAGAATACGACGAGTTTTACTGGAACGTCACGGGCGATGAAGGGGCGGTGCCCATTGAATCAGCGAGCACTCGCATCCAGCTGCCCACAGATGTCACGGGACTTCGAGGCGTGGCCTTCGCAGGACCCTTTGGTTCTGTCGAACAGGCAACCCAGGTCGAGGTGGCCGAGAACATTGTGACGGTCGAAGCACTGCGCTCTTTGAATATGCGCGAGGGCTTGACCGTGTCGGTGGTCTGGGATCCCGGAGTAATTCACAGGCCGGGAAGCCTCGAAAAGGCCCTCTTCTTCATTTCAAATAACTGGATTTTCGCCATTCCGCTGCTGGCCTTTATCCTCATGTTTTGGCTCTGGTACACTCGCGGTCGCGATCCTCGACTGCGCCCCATTGTTCCTCAGTATGTGCCTCCTGGTGACATAACACCTGCGGAGGTGGGAACACTCCTGGACAACTCTCCCGATCTCAGAGACATCACAGCCACACTTGTTGATCTCGCGGTAAGAGGATATCTGCTCATCGAAGAGACGGAAAAGGATCAATGGTTTGGTCTGTGGTCAAACAGAGAATATCGCTTTATTCTTCGCAAACAGCCATCGGACTGGTATGATCTGCAGCCTCACGAGCGAGAGTTGTTGGGGGCCATCTTCTCGGATGGAAGTCTGCAATCGGTTGAACTCTCTGATTTACAGAATAAGTTCTACAAGGATCTTCCAGCTATCCGCGATCAGATTTTCAAGCGACTCATCGCGCGGCGCTTTTATGTGACACGCCCTGACAAAGTGAAACGGCGGTATATGATCCTTGCTGCGGTCTTGGCAGCTATTCCGTTTTTCGCATTCACAGCCGGTGGTGATTTCCTCGGCCAAACTCCCGTCAGCTTGATCGTGGCTGGTTTCCTGAGTGCCGGATCCATCGCCTTCTTCGGTTGGTTCATGCCCGTGCGGACACTGCTGGGAACCCGCTATCTGGAGCGCATACTTGGCTTTGAAGAATTTCTGGAGCGCGTCGAGTCAGATCGTTTCAAGCGAATGATCAAAGGGCCTGAGATGTTTGAGAAGTATCTGCCCTTTGCCATGGCTTTGGGGGTTGAAAAAAACTGGGCAGAGGCCTTCGCCGACATCTACCGGGAGCCACCGGACTGGTACCATGGTTCCAGCTTTCGTGGATTCCACACCCGCTCTTTTGTCTCTAATTTGAATCGTATGTCGACGCAGACAGCGGCTATCATGTCTTCCTCACCCCGCAGTTCCGGAGGCTCAGGTTTTGGTGGTGGAGGTGGAGGTGGTTTCAGCGGAGGAGGTTTCGGCGGCGGCGGCACAGGCGGCTTTTGAAGGGATCAAAAAGGCTCGTTCGTACTCACGGATTTGGTCTTCGTACTGGAGGGTCAAACCAATTTCATCCAGACCTTTCAACAGGCACTCCCGGTGAAACGAGTCCACCTCAAAGTGATACTCCAAGTCGAGCTGGTCGGTGATGGTCTGTGACTGGAGATCAATGGTGAGTTGGTATCTCAGATTGGCTCTGGCGCGCCCCAAGAGTTCCTCGACCTGTTCTTCAGAAAGGCGAACCGGAAGTAGGCTGTTCTTAAAACAGTTGTTGTAAAAGATATCAGCAAAAGAAGGAGCGAGAATGGAACGGAAGCCATAGTCCAGTAGTGCCCAGGGAGCATGCTCGCGGGAAGACCCGCATCCAAAGTTGGCACGTGTCAGAAGAATGGTGGCAGCCTTAAAACGGGGTTGATTCAGCTCAAAATCCGGATTAAGCGAGCCATCTTCATTAAATCGCCAGTCATAAAACAGGAACTGTCCGTAGCCCGTTCTTTCGATCCGCTTTAAAAACTGCTTGGGGATAATCTGGTCGGTGTCGACATTGACGAGGTCTAAGGTTGCGACCAAACCGCTGTGTTTCGTAAATCGTTCCATAAGCCCTAGCTCACTGATTCACGAATATCCTCGAAGTGCCCTGCAATTGCCGCGGCGGCAGCCATAGCCGGGCTCACCAGATGGGTGCGTCCACCACGCCCCTGCCGGCCTTCAAAGTTACGGTTGGAGGTGGAAGCGCAGCGTTCACCTGGCTTCAGAATGTCTGGATTCATACCCAGGCACATGCTGCAGCCTGACTCTCTCCAGTCAAATCCCGCCTCTGTGAAAATTCGATTAAGACCCTCCTTTTCGGCCTGCTTCTTGACCTGCTGCGATCCCGGGACGACCATGGCGTAAACTGAGGAAGCAACTTTCCTTCCCTGAACCACTTCTGCCGCTGCACGCAGGTCTTCGATTCGTGAGTTGGTGCAGGAGCCGATGAAGATTCGATCGAGCTTAATCTCTTGGATGGGAATTCCAGGCTTGAGTGCCATGTACTCAAGGGCCCGACGCACCGCTTTACGGGCATTTTCATCGGCAAAAGACTCGGGATCGGGAACCTCGCCGGTCACGTCAGTAACCATTCCCGGATTGGTTCCCCAGCTCACCTGAGGAGCCAAAGCAGAAACATCCAGCTCCATCTCGCGCTCAAAAGAGGCCTCGTGATCAGTGGGAAGCGTCTTCCAATATTCAACTGTCTCCTCAAAGAGCTTGCCCTGAGGCACATAAGGACGCCCCTCCAGATACTTATAGGTGGTATCATCGGGTGCGATCATTCCGGCCCGAGCGCCCGCTTCAATGGACATGTTGCAAATGGTCATGCGCTCTTCCATCGTGAAACGGCGAATGGTTTCGCCCGCATACTCAATCACGCAGCCGGTACCACCATCTGTCCCGATGGTCCGAATAATGTACAAAATGACATCCTTGGCGGTTACTCCGCGGGGAAGCCGACCCTCCACCCGAATTTGGAAAGCCTTTGGCTTCGATTGAAGCAGGCACTGAGTAACCAGCACATGCTCAACCTCACTGGTCCCAATGCCAAGAGCCAGGGCGCCGAAGGCTCCATGGGTCGAGGTGTGGCTATCACCGCAGACGACAGTCTTCCCTGGTTGGGTTATACCCAGCTCGGGTCCAATTACATGAACGATCCCTTGATTAGGACTGTTTAAGCCGTACAAGTGGATTCCGAACTCCTGGCAATTTCTCTCCAAGGTATCGATCTGCGCCTTGGAGATCGGATCTGTGATGGGCAGAGAGCGGTCCCAAGTGGGAACGTTATGGTCTATGGTGGCATAGGTCAAGTCGGGACGACGCACTTTCCGCCCCGCGACCCGCAGGCCCTCAAAAGCTTGAGGGGAAGTTACCTCGTGAACCAAGTGGCAGTCGACGTACAGAATAACTGGTTTCCCCCGTTCTTCATGGACAACGTGAGTGTCCCAAATTTTCTCAAATAGTGTCTTGGGCATAACTGAAAACTCAGAACTCACAATTCAACCGCGGAGGCGGATTCCGACTCTCGCTCCTGTTCGCGCTCCTTCTCGTACATCGCTTTGTTGACAGCGTTGAGGTAGGCACGGGCGCTGGCATCAATGATATCCACGCTGGCTGCTTTCCCGGTGTAATTCCGCCCGCCAAAGTCGACATGAACGAAAACCTCACCCAGCGCGTCCTTGCCTCGAGTCACCGAGTTAATTGTGTAATCCAAGAGCCGGCCCCGCATACCCGTGATCCGGTCGATAGCCTTGTAGGTGGCATCCACGGGCCCGTCCCCATAGGCCGACTCTACAAAGACTTCGCCGCTTCTTTCCAGCTTGACAACCGCGCAGGCGAGTTCCTGGTTACCGCCAGTGGCGTGGACGTACTTCACCTTATAGGTATCGGGAATAATCTTCATCCCATCTTGAACGATGGTAACGAGATCCTCGTCGTAAATCTCCTTTTTCTGGTCAGCCAATTTGGTGAAGAAAAAGTAAGCCCTCTCCAGCTCTTCCTTACTCAGCTCGTAACCCAACTCTTCAAACTTTTTGCACAAGGCGTGCCGGCCACTATGTTTGCCCATAACAAGCGTACTACTGACAATTCCTACAGACTGAGGCGTCATAATTTCGTACGTCAAGGCATATTTCAGGACTCCATCCTGGTGAATTCCCGCCTCGTGCGCGAAAGCGTTCTTTCCGACGATCGCTTTATTGGCCTGCACGAACGCACCTGTAAGATTACTCAGGAGCCGACTGGACCGGTAGATCTCCTCGGTGACGATATCTGTATGGTAAGGAAGAAGGGCCTTCTTGGTCCGCAGTGCCATAACGATTTCTTCCAAGGAGGCGTTGCCGGCGCGCTCACCAATTCCGTTGACCGTGCATTCGACCTGCCGGCACCCATTTTCGATACCGGCCAGGGAGTTCGCCACAGCCAGGCCCAAATCGTTGTGGCAGTGGCAGCTGAAAATCGCCTTCTCTCGATTGGAGATTTTGGAAATGAGCTCTTTAACAAACGGTCCATACTCCTGGGGAATAGCGTAGCCGACAGTGTCAGGGATGTTAATAATCGTGGCTCCTTTCTCGATGGCGGCTTCGAAGACCTCGGCAAGATAATCGATGTCGCTTCGTGTGGCATCCTCGGAGGAAAATTCCACTTCTTCGCACAAATCTCGGGCAATTCTAACCGTCTCAATTACTTGCTGCAAAACCTCTGAGCGCGATTTGCGAAGCTTGTACTCCAGGTGGATATCGGAAGTCGCGATGAAAGTGTGGATGCGCGCCTTGTGGGCCCCTTTGATGGCTTCCCAGGCCCGCTCAATATCCTCCCGGTTGGTTCTCGCCAAAGCCGCGATTGTCGGCTTGCGAACCTGAGCTGAAATCGCCTGAACGGCCTCAAAATCACCGTCCGAGGCAATGGGAAAGCCGGCTTCAATAATATCCACATTTAGGCGCTCAAGTTGTCGCGCTATCTTCAGTTTTTCTTCTAGATTCATCGAACAGCCGGGGGACTGCTCACCATCTCTCAACGTTGTGTCAAAGACGTATACTTTTTCGGACATCGTTCCTCCTACTTCAGCATCAGAAAAATAAGTGTTAACGCTACCAAATCAAGCAATTTCCGTCAATAAGGGCAGTCCGGTAAGGTCCCGTAACCACAAAGGCACAGAGAACCCACGATGCACACCGGCATCGCCTCGTCGTCGCTTCGCGAACTCGACGCCGTCGCGCTCGCCACAAACGTTAGTGTATTTATGAACCAGAGTGTCAGGCAAAATCTAAAGCTCTTTCACTCGATTTTGAGATGCCAGCAAAGCCAGTGCACTAAAACCCAGTAGAGCACTCATTACGAGCAAAGCAAAGGAAGGCGATAGTTGGGAGGCTAATGAGCCGGCGACCAGACTGCCCAAGGGCATGCCACCGCGAAAGGCCAGCATGAAGATACTCATCACCCGGCCACGCATTTCTTCGGTAGCATTCAGTTGAACCAGCGAATTGATGGATGCGAATAGAACAATCAGGCAAACGCCCCCCGCAAAGAGGACCAGATAACTGAGCAGCAAGTTTCCCGAAAGGGCGAAAACACCAATTAGGAGGGCCATTGCCACCTGTACTTGCAGGGTAAGTTTTCCGCGGCTTTTTATCTTCGAAAGGCTAGCGTAAAGAAGAGCCCCTGTGACCGAACCGGCTCCCGAGATTGCCATCATGATGGAATAGCCCGTAGAGCCGCTCTGAAAGACGTCTCTTGCGTAGATGGGCAGCAGTGTAATCACAGGGACACCGCAAAAGGTACTGATGAACCCCAGAAGGCTCAGCTGCCAGAGCGCCCCACGGCTCTTCAAAAAGACGAACCCTTTCCTCATCCCTTTGAGGACCGACTCATCTGTCTTCTGCGGCCTAAAGGAGGTTCCGATCAAATACAAGCTGACGATCACCGCTACGAATGAAAGCCCATTGAGTCCAAAGCACAAAGCCGGACCCACCAGAGCAAGAGCCGTTCCGGCCAGAAGTGGTCCAATCGTCCGAGCTAGGTTAAACTGAATCGAGTTTAGGGCAATCGCATTGGGCAGATGCTCGTGTCTGACCAGACCGGGAATGATCGCCTGATAGGCAGGACCTCCAAATGCCTGCGCGGACCCAACCACAAAAACCAGCAACAACAACTGCCAGACTTCAATCCAATCGAAATAGATCAGTAGGGTCAGGACGAAGGCCGTGATCATCTGGACATACTGGGAGCCCAGCAGCAATTTGCGTCGGTCGACGCGGTCGGCAATCACTCCTCCCACCAGCGTAAAAAGAATGACGGGCACCTGGCCTAAAAAGGCGGTCAATCCGAGATAGAAAGCGGAGCCGGTCAAACTGAGGACGACCCAGGCCTCGGCCACCTGCTGCATCCACGTCCCGGTCGTGGAAGTAAAGGATCCCAACCACATGAGACGAAAATCGCGATAGCGAAAGGCCTGAAATGTCCGGGACAGGAAGGCAAGTTCCTCAGGCGAGGTGGGTTCTACTACCGTCTGAACAGTGCCACTAGAAGGGTTCGCTATCACTCGTTTGGTTTCGCGCACCCCACTATTATAGCTAGTGAGCTTTTTGAGTTGTGAGTTTTGAGTGTTGAGTGTTGAGTTGTGGGCTTCTGAATTCTAGATTCTGGCTCCTGACTCCTGGCTCCTGACTCCTGGCTCCTGACTCCTGACTCCTGTTAGAGCATCCCCTTAAACCGCTTCTCGTCCACGGTAAAGTTAGGAAAGATTGCGTTGGCGTTTTTACAGCTCAGATGGCGAACCAGTGCTTCCGCGAACACATCGCGAAAGTCTGTTGTCAAGGCCAGATCTCGTCCCTCGTAGAGCTGCTCTGGGGCAAGACCGGGCCAATCTCCGTATACCTTTGCTCCCTTGACCGGCCCACCCAGAACAAACATCACGTTGGCGTGACCATGATCGGTGCCAGCGTTACCGTTTTCGTGAACGGTTCGTCCAAATTCTGACATGGTGAGCACCACCACATCTTCCATCTGATCATCCAAATCTCGGTGGAGAGCCGCAAGGCCCTGACCAAACTCGCGCAGCCGATTGCTCAGCTGTCCGTTGATTCCTCCCTCGTTGATGTGGTGATCCCATCCGCCGATATCAACGAACGCCACTTCCAATCCGATGTCAGCCTTGATCAGTTGGACAACTTGCTTCAGGCTTTGGCCGAAGCGACCTGGCGGATACTCCACTCCCGCTGCAGGTTGATACTGACCGGGATCGGCTTTCTTGAGAAAATCAATTGCTTCAAACATTTCCCGGGCGGTACCCGATAGAAGAGAGTTCGTATCCTGGTCATAAAGCGTCTGGTAAGCGGAGCGGACCTGCTTTCGGGCTCGACCGGCATTCAGGTCAAAAGCGTTGATGTTTGCCAATGCAATCGCTGCAGCCTTCCCCTTGAGGGAGCGAGAAAGCCTCGTTCCCATTGCAACGCCTCGAAAGGAGGTCCGTTTTGGCTCCGGATTCTGCTGTAGATAGCGATTTAACCATCCGTCGGAGACCTTCTTATCACCGGGCGCTGCCGATTCCATGAAATCCTGAGCATCGAAGTGAGAGCGCGTGGAATTGGGGGATCCGGCAGCATGGATGATGGCCAATTCGCCCTTCTTGTAAAGACTCAGGAGAGGCTCCAGCGAGGGATGGAGTCCAAAAAAACCATTCAGGTCCAGCGCAGACTCCTGACCAGATTTGGGGGCCGGAATGGCTATGGTGGAGCGTCTCGAGTAATATTCCTTCTCACCGAAAGGCACAACGGTGTTTAGCCCGTCAACTCCACCCCGTTGAAAGACTGCGATGAGGATTTTCTTGCGTCGGCTGTCCCCTGGAGCACCCAACGCCGTGCGCAAAAGAAAAGTAGGTACCATTCCCATTCCTACAAGGGTAAGTCCACCATTCTTGAGAAAGATGCGTCGGGTAATCATTTTTACCTCCCTACCTTTTCTGAAATTGAGGTGAACCCAGCATAAAGGCTGCTGCGATCACCTGCTTTGTTATTGGGGTCCGCTTGACACCAGCCGGGCGGGCGTCTTGTCGATTGGCTTTGCTTAGCAGCAACCGGGTCTGTTCGCCCTGCCCAGGATCGGGCTCGGGAAGTCCGAGCTTCTGGAACAGCGGCTGAGCAGCTTCCAGATCCGTCTGAACCCGTGGGATTCGATTTGCAGCCAGGGCTATGGCAAAATTCAGACGCTTCAGCAAGGAGTTGGTGTTGATCCAGGCAGAGGCCACATCGGGGTAGCCTGTAGGTTCCAGACAGAGGTAAAGCGCTTCTCCCATCTCAGTCAATGCCCGCAGCAAATAGCGCTCCGGCTCGACCTCCGCACCCACAGCACGCAAGGAACTGACCACTAATTCAAGGGGTTTCTTGACTTTGGCTTGGTAGATTTGCTCGGAAAAGAATTGGGGATGAGTAAAGATGGTTCTTAAAACCTCCCGGATGTCTCCACCGGTCCGCTCGAAGGTTCGGCTTGCCGCATTCACCAAGTCTTCCGGAGGGTCGTCCGCCACAAAGCGCCGAACCAGTTTGGTGGAAATGAAGCGCGCAGTCGCAGGGTGCTGGGCCAGGATCCTGATAACCTGCTCGCCCTCCTCAATACCCGCTGCTTTGATGGTCTGACCCAGCACCACTTTGTCGCCCTTCTCGTGTAGGAGAGGCTCAAAACGAAAGGCGCCCCGCTGCCGAGGGCGAGTGATGGTCCATCCTGTTAAGCACTTGGCGACCTGGATTACATCTTCCTGGCTATATCCTCCATCAACCCCGAGGGTGTGCAGCTCCATCAATTCTCTCCCGTAGTTTTCATTAAGCCCTTTGGCTCGACGCAAGGCCAACATCATTTCCCTCATTCTGCGCTGTTCTTCATTCAAGACACGACCGCCTCGCTCACCTTCTGGGCGTGATCCTCCTCTTCTGGGACGAGCAGCGCCCTGGCGTCGCCTCTGCATGTCACGAAAACGCGCTGCCAGACGTTTTCGCAGTGCAGAAACCCGCTTCTCCATAACCTCGGCAGGAGCCGAACTCACCCAGTTGTCAAGATAGAAAAGCATAGCCGGACTCTTGGCGGTTGCTATCAAAAGATCTTCAAACTTACCTAAAGCTCGGGGACGGATCACGTTCTGCTCAAAATCTGTTGTGAATATCCGATTGAGACCTTTGGCGATGAAAACATTAAAGTGATTCATCCAGAAGTCGACCATGACTTCCTGAAGCTGGCGCTCACTGTAAACAGCGCGGAGAAGTTTGGCCAGGGAAAGCTCGATTTGAATCTGCCGCAAAGCCATCTGAGCTTTTCTGCGGGCCTCTTGCATTTTCTTCGCTGCTTCGGTGTCTGCAGCTTCGGTGTCTGTCCCCATAGAGGGCTCCATAGAGGGCTCACGCATGGCGCGATCCGGAGAAGTTTCCTTCTGCATCTCCCCTTGCTTTCCACTTTTTCTTTGGTCGCTTGGTCTCTGCCGTCGAGGCTGCTGCCGGGTTGGATACATTTCTGCCAGCTCTCCAGTTGTCATGGTTAAGGTTTTGAATTTGGCCAGCTTCCCTTCCACCACAAAATCTGGAATGCTCGTCGGATGCAGCTGCTGCTCGATATAGGCCTCGATCCCCACAGCTTTCACCTTCTCAATATCTCCGGGTCCAGGACCGAAACCTAAACGATTGAGCACATGAATGATTCTTTGCGCTTCACTCAGTGTCCTCTGCTCAGAACTAGCCCACAAATAGATAGACGACCAGGGCAGGATCAATAAGAAGCAAAGAAGTAAAGCCCAAAGTGACCCTCCCGTCCTTGTTGAAGTCAAGCTACACATCGTTCACCTCCAAAATGCGGAGGGGTGAAAACCACTCCTTCAATTCGCTGCTACTTGGAATACGGACCAGAGAGAGGGATGTTTCAGGCGGGAAAAGGGTTCAGAGCCGCGACCGTGAAGGAGCGGAGTAAAACGGGACATTCGCGGCTCTGCGCGCTTCGCCATGATCCGACTTTTACG
>JALLOL010000070.1 GCA_027717875.1 Acidobacteria bacterium AH-259-L09
GAGCTGGAGGGCCCCCTGATTCTCCTCGGATACCGACAAGCTGACGCGCTTGAGCCCGAACTTTTTGGCCTGTTTGAAATAAGTTCGCAAAAGCAGGGATCCGAGTCCTTTTCTCTGACAATCCTTTCTTACTGAGATTTGTGCGACCATGCCTGCAGCCGGCCCAATCTTTGAACTAACCAATACCGCACAGACCCGCCTTGCGCTGTCAGAAGCGATGTAACTGGTGGCACAAGTAAAGCTGCCACAACCGGGGTTCTCCACCAGGTTGCGCAACAAGCGGATGCACCCCTCGCGTGACTGATAGTCGTGACAAAGCTCGTGATCAGGGGAACCACGGTAGGCGTCATAGATCACTTCGGCTGCCGGAAAAAAGAACCTTCTCTCCCACCTCAAAAGCCGGTAACCTGAGGTTCGGATCTGTGGTTTTTCCCCCTCAGTGAAATCATCTAAGGACAGCGAAAGAAAATAACGCTTCGTCGCTGTGAATCCATGCTGGTGAAAGAGAGGAGCCAGATCGCAATTGAAAGCAAAGATTTGGCTTTCAATCCGCCGAACTTTTTCCTTTGACCTGAGGGAATGAAGGATCTCACTCAGGAGCTTCGCGTAGATCTCCACAGTGGCATCTTCAGACCTCACGTAGATATTGCCGATGTATGCCATCGGTTCATTGATGACATAGTAGGAATAGCCTGAGAAAACACCGGTCTCCGCTTTAACGGCGAAGCCGGACAAACTTCGGGAAGACATATGCTTTTTGATTAAAGCCACTGCCGGATGATGGTCCCAGAAAAGCTCATCTCGCCAACATCGAATCTCTTGCTGGAAAATTTCCTCAAGCTCTTCACAGTTGACTTCCGAAAGCGAGACCACCTGCATCGGTTGTATTGTACAGAGACAGCTGACCGGCTGCCAGGAGCCAGAATCCAGAATTCAGAATCCAGAAGTCAGAAGTCAGAAGTCCAAACGAAATCGTCCAGTCTTTAACCCGGGACCAGGAAGCCGGAACCTTCAACCTGGAACTCGGAACTTCATCGACTCAGGGCTCATAGCTCAACATGCCTTCTGGATTCTGAATTCTGCATTCTGAATTCTGGCTCCTGGATTCTGAATTCTGGATTCTGGATTCTGAATTCTGTCTCCTGTCAGTCTCCAATGCTATCTTGCCGTCGTGAAGCCATGAGATTTATCAAGGACCTGCAAGGGGGTGAGTTTGTCATCTCTTATTCTCAAGTTCGCAGCAAGGAAATCCGTCTGAAGCGAAACGGGGATCCGTACTTGCGTTTGGTGTTCAGCGACAGCACCGGTCGGATTGAAGGAAAGATGTGGGAGAATATCGAAGGGTGTCAAAAGGAGATTCACGAAGGAGATTTCGTCAAATACGAAGGTACCGTCCAAATTTACAACGGAAGTAGAGAGTTGATTGTGCAGCGGATCCGAAAAACAATCTCCCAGGATTGCAGCAATGGGTTCAACGTGAGAGATCTCATTGCTTGTACGGAGCATGACATCGAAGAGATGTGGCGGAAACTGCGCTCGTTAGTGCTTGAGCACACGACACGACCCTGTACGCTGCAGCTTTTGAACAACGTTCTGGACGGCAACGAAGAGCAAATCAAGAGCTACCCGGCTGGCGTAGAGATCCATCACAATTACTGGGGTGGCTTTCTCGAGCATGTGTTGTCGGTTTCCGAAAGCGCTTTGTTTTTTGCCGACAAATATGCTGACCTGGACAAAGATCTACTTATCGCCGGTGCAATTTTGCACGACATCGGCAAATTGGAAGAATTGAGTCGTCCGTACAGTCCCTCTTATACAGCCCGAGGTCAATTGATTGGCCACGTGGTTTTGGGCTGCAATCTGCTGCGAAGTGAAGCAGCCCGTATTCCCGAATTTCCAGCAAACCTCTTGTTGCTGCTAGAGCATCTGATTTTGAGCCACCAAGGCCAACTGGAATGGGGCTCTCCTAAACGACCTAAAATTCCGGAGGCCTTGATTCTTCATTACATTGACGATCTAGATGCGAAGATGAACCGTTTCTCTCTGGTTCTCAAGGAGGATCTCGCAGATTCAGACTTCACACAATTTGATCGCTATCTGGGGCGCGTGATTTTCAAAGGAGACTACGAAAACTCGCGGGATTATTCGCTGGTTGCCTCTCCGTCTGAGTAAGCCATATAATTTGGGGCGGATGAACCTGAAGATTCAGAACCGCCACTTGGAAGTCACGCAGAGTTTAGAACGCCTCATTGATAGACAGTCCAGGAAATTGCAGAAAATATTACCTACCTTCGCTTCTCACGACCTGGACCTTCACGTCACCTTGGAAAAGCTGCCGCGGGGAAAGCAGTATCACACCGTGCTGGTGCTTAACATGCCACAAAATGCCATGCGCGTGGAGGAGATGGAAAACAACCCGGCGACCAGTGTTATTCGGGCATTTGAAGAGCTGCTGCGGAAGATCAAAAAGTTCAAAAGCCGGCTCAATCGAGAGAGGTTCTGGCAAAAACAGGCCGGCGCACCAACGCACATATCCTCGAGCCAAAACACGCGCGAGCTGGAAAATGCCATTAATCAGAATCTGGACCAATTAGAGAACTACATCCAACGCGAGCTATATCATCAGGCGTTAGTAGAGAACATTCCAGTGGGCCTTGTCCAAGCACAGGCCTTGCTGGATGAAGTCTTTTTGGAAGTCACTTCAAAGACAGTGGCCAGGCCCGAGAATATTCCTCTTGAACAGTGGATGTTTCAAATTGCTCGCGAGAGAGTAAAAAATCGAATTCACGATTGGCAGGCAGCTTGTAAAGAACCGCATGTTGAGGAGACGGTAAGAACTTCCTCGAGATGGGATGACGAGGTACTCAACTTCTATCAACCGGATGAAGTGCTCCGCCTGGAAGATCTCTTGCGTGACGAGCACAGCACAACCCCCGAGGAACTGCTGGCACGGGAGGAAGTTCGGGAGCAGCTCCAAGAAGCCATTGCTCGGCTTCCGAGTTCCGTCCGCGAGTCGTTTGTTCTTTTTGCCTTGGAGGGGTTCAATTCTGATGAGACAGCAATGATCATGGGCAAGGATCCCTCCGAGGTTCTGGAGGATGTGGAAAAAGCCAGGCTTGAGCTGCGCCGGTCCCTAAATTAGTATGAAGTTTGCCAAAAGATTGTCCGGAATTTCCACTTCACCGACCATGGCGGTGATGCAGGAAGCTCAGCAGCTAAGAAAGCAAGGTATCGATGTCATCGACCTTGGACCTGGTGAGCCGGATTTCCCCACACCGGATTCGATCAAACAAGCTGGAATCGAGGCCATTGGAGAGGATTTCACCAGGTACACGCCCGCAGCCGGTATTCAGGAATTGCGACAGGCGGTGGCGGATAGATTCAATCAAGGGTGGGGGACTGACTTTTCGGGGGCAAACGTCATTATCACGTGCGGTGCTAAGCACGCCATCTACAATGTATGTATGACTGTGTTTGAGGAGGGAGATGAAGTGCTGTTGCCCACTCCCTACTGGGTCACTTTCCCCGAAGTCATTAAAATGACCGGTGCTTTGCCGCGAGAGGTTGTCACTGCAGAAGAGAATGGTTTCATCCTTGGAATAGAAGACTTGAAAGGGAAGCTCACCTCTCAGAGCCGGGGAGTCATTATCAATACCCCGAACAATCCCACCGGGGCCGTGCTGCCGGGTTCAGTCATTGAAGAGATGGTTGAATTAGCTCGCAGCAAAGGGATTTTCTTGCTTTTTGATGAAACTTACGACTACTTTACCTACGGCGACAAGTCACACGTGTCTCTTGCTTCCTTTATTAAATCTTCTGACAATTTCTTCGCAATTGTGGGCTCGGTATCGAAGACCTACTCAATGACTGGGTGGAGGATCGGTTTTTGTCTGGGGCATCTCGAATTAATAAATAAAATCGCTGAATTTCAGAGCCATCAAACTGGGAATCCAACCTCAATTTCGCAGAAGGCCGCCTTGTGCGCTCTCCAAAGTGCGTCCGAATTGGTGAAGGAAATGAAGGAGGAGTATCAGCGTCGGCGCGACTTTGTGTTGGGCTCTCTGCAAGAGATTCCCGGTTTCGCCTGTGCTCCACCGGACGGTGCATTTTACATGTTTCCAAATGTTTCGCGGTGTATGCACGAAATGGGCATTGGAACTTCCGACGAATTTGCCAAGTTCCTCATCCAGGAGGCTCAAGTGGCCACGGTTCCCGGTTCTGCCTTTGGGATGGAAGGCTACATCCGCATTTCCTATGCGACTTCCATGGAGAATCTCAGGGAAGCATTCTCACGCATGAAGGAGGTTGTGAGCGGGAAAAGGGTCAGACCTTGAGAGGGGAAAAGGGTCAGACCCTTTTCCCCTCTCAAGGTCTGACCCTTTTCCCTCTCCCCCCTTTCCCCTCACTGGGGTTGAGCCACGGGCAGTGTCGCGAATTCTCCGGGACTCTGTCGAATCGCGGTGGCGGCGATCTGTCCACTGGAAGCCGTAACCTTGAGGACCCCCTGAAACTTGCTTAAGTCAGGAGAACCCTCGAAGTTCAATTCGTCCAGAAAGAGAGCGATGTGACCGTTTGGGGCCAGGGGCTTTTGAGGGTCTTCTTTGCGGCTGACCGTTCCTGTCGCTACGATCTGCCCGTTGAGATCCAGCAGTTCGGTCTGTAGCGTCTTTTCGACCCCATCCAGATTCATGAGCGCAATTCCAGTTCTGATTTCATTCTCCAGATCGGTTTCCATGGGCGCGAGGAAACTTTGCAGCGCCTGACTGCTGCCGACTCCTGCCACTCCTACTGTTCCCGCAAACAGAATGACTCCGGCCAGAGGGAAATCGGAACTGACGATGGCCGAGCCCACCTGCACTTCTCCCATGGCATCCGTTTTGAAAACGGCTGAGCCCCCTGGAGCGATCTCGAAAGTGTCCTGTGTTCCGATGCCATCCACAATAATGGCGTTCCCGTTGTCGTCAAGAATCTCGATCTTCCCGGTGACGGCTTGAGTTGAGCTCAGGTTTACCAAGGTAACCTGACTAAATAGTTGCACCGTATCCACTGCACCGTCAGCAAACTGAGCAAAATAGAGCTTCTCGGTCAGCGCGGGTCCACTCTGCTGGGGAATTGTCGCCTGCCGAGTGTTGATCTTGTCCCCCGTGGGAGAAATGTCGTTGTTCGCCGAATTGGAAGCCACTTTGAAGATGACATTGGCTTCTTTGGGATTGGTCGGTGCAGTCCACCGAAAGTTGACGGTTGCTGTATTGAGGGGCTTCAAAGAATGAACCAGAAATTGAACTCCGTTGGCATCCGGAGGACTGTGCACTGTCAGGCCACTTGTTAGCGGCGTAAGTGTTCCGGCCTGAGTGTTGTCTGAAAATACGGTGACACCTTGTAAGCCATACACGGTACCACCAGTGATAGTAACGGCGATATCGTAAGTCTGTCCCGGAACGAA
Organism: Acidobacteria bacterium AH-259-L09; assembly: GCA_027717875.1. The sequence goes on from JALLOL010000070.1 coordinate 5,444, forward strand.
CGAACCGGGCAGATTATTGAAAGTCACCGAGCCGCCGCTATTAAAAGTGCTGCCGGGGGCTTGGTGGCAATTCGAGGTAAAGCAAGGCGTTGCACCAAGGACCCCTTCGTTAGTGGGAATCTCTCGCCCGTCCAAGCGGGCCTCGAGGGAAGCCACAAGGAGAAAGGCCACGAGCGAAGCGAGCAGGCTGAAGGAAGTCACTGTTGCGATCGGTGCGTTCGTGCTTTCGTGCCTTGCCTTCGCGCCTTCGTGTTTTTGCTGCAGTATTTTTTACCTCCTCCGATAGATGTCAAATCCCAGCGCAAAGTCAGTCGTCTCTGCGTTCACACCGTACTTGGCCGGTGTGAAATTCCGGGTGTTGGACAGCAGAATGGTAAAAACGTGCCCGAAGGTTCGAATCTTCACACCCCAAGACAACGTGGAACGCTCGTTTCCAAGTCCACCAAAGCCGGCCAGTCGGGGTACGTATTCACCGGCCAGCGAAAATCTGGGGTGAAGCGCAAGGTCAGCGCCCAAGCCCAGTGAGAAAGTATTGTTGTCATCGGGGTTCACCATGGTGGAGCGAAAAACTTTGAGATCCTCATCATTTCTGGAATTAAGGATCAGCGTGGGCACCACGTAAGTGCGGAGCCTCTTATAGTCCAGGGACGTCGCCAGCTGAATGAATGGAGAATAGTGTCGCAGGAAATTTTCCTGGGCCTCGAGGCCTCCAAGCAAAGACATCTTCCAAAAAGAATTCTGATCGTGATGGATCTCGTATGTCCCTGTAAAGACAGTCACTTGATCAAAGCGAGCACGAGAGACTCCCACTGTCAAATCATCCCTGAGGGCGTAATTCAATCCCAGATTGATGTTGGCACCGGCGTCGATCCCGAAAGCATTGCCCGGTCCAGCGTCTAGGATCGGCTGTAAGAAGCGGTGCTCGATATGAACTTCCGTCTCCCCTTTCCTTAGATTAACCGGAGCGGGGAGATGCATAAACCGTGAGCTGGTATTGAGGCGCCGCCTCACCCCTGGCTCGGCCTGGGTGGTCGTAGGAAGGGCTTCACTGACGCCGGACACACCACTGTAAGCCCCGGCCGTATAGATGTAATCCCCGCTGGGATCTTCGCTGGAATTGGCAGCGTTAGCGGCCGCGTTAAAGACAACCGGCCCCTCTGAGGTATCAGGAGCGATCCAATTAAAGTGGAATTCAACGGGGCCGTTGGGAGTTCCTCTCCTGGTGCCTGCCGAGGTGTGTTCGATGTACTGGATGCCGTTGGCTTCCTTCACCTGTGTCATTTCATCCACAGGCACCAATTGCCCGGCCTGTTTTCCTGAAGTGCCGGAGCGCACGGATAATTCAAATCCCCACCGCGATTGGCCTGGTTGTCCAATCAGCACGCTGATCGGGTAGGATTGTCCAGCGTTGTAAGTTGCCGGCACTCCAGCTATATAAAATATCCCTCCTCGAGTCCGCCCTTCATTCAGGGGGAAACTATTGTGGCAGGAGTGACACGTCTGCTCCTGAAAGCCGCCTGTCAGACGCGGCAGCGGGCCGCCTGAAAAACCGAGCAAGTAGGCGGTCAAAGGCCACACGGAAAGAGATGAAAAAAGAAGCGATCGCCGTAAATTCATGGTTGATTCCTTTCTGCCACTGCATTTGGCTCTTTTGGATGTCTTGAATTCCTGCACACCTAACAAAGCCCTTCTTCCTTGTTGCCTCATTTCCTTGGCTCATTTTGGAATGGCCACATTATTGATTGATCGATAGTTGTATTATACGATCATCGAGTCGGTTTGAAGCCGTGCATACAGGATGGCATGCCGCTTGCTCATCCGGGGGGTAGAAAAACAAATGAACAAAAAGTGTTCCGGCCGCATCAAGACTTTGAGAGGCGCCAATGCCCCCGATTCGAACGCAGACTGGGGAGGTGAGGATGACTATGAGAAGGCTATTTACCAAGGCAGTCTGGTGCTTTGCGCTCGCAGCCACTGTTGCTATTGGAGGCAGCTGGGGATACGAGTCCGTCAAGGGATGGGAAGCTCTTGAGGAGGTTGAGGTTAAGGCAAGTTCTGTTTCCGATTGTTCCTTCCAGCGCAATCCGGATGGTTTCTTCAATGCGTTGCGAAGCCGCATGGAGGAACTCTCCACCACAACAGCCAGATTCACCAGGCAAAGCAGCGCCCTCCAGTCCGTGCAGGCAGTTTCGACTCAAGATTCTTCTACTTTTACACACGATATCGCGTCCAGAGGATATATTGATGATTTCATCTTCGGGAAAATGCGGCAGGACAGTATCCCCCATGCGCCCCTTTGCTCCGATGCTGAGTTCCTACGTCGTGTGACCCTCGATCTTACAGGACGAATTCCAACCAGCGCTGAGGTGCGCACCTTCCTCCAGAGCAAGGATCCCAATAAACGCAGAACACTGATTCGACAGCTTCTTTCCTGGTGGCCCGATTTGGGTGGGCCGCGGCGTATAAGCGGCGGAAGAGGGTTCCTAGATAGTGAGTACGGAGATGTGGAAAACACGGGCACGCCCAATTCCCCCAGTCCCGGATTTGTGGATAAATGGACCATGTTTTTCGGTGACCTGCTCCGAAATACCGCCCGTGATAGCAACGTGCGTCGCTATGTCGAAGGGCGCAACGCCTTCTATGACTTCATTAGGGAGTTCGTGGCCGCGGGGATGCCCTATGACGTTTTTGTAGAGAGGCTCATCACCGGAAGTGGTAACAACTATACGGTCGGGGAAGCCAACTGGGTGGTGGGCGGAATTACCCGCATGGGCCCGAGACAGGATACCTATGATACCTTGTGGGTTCGCGCTGCCACCCAATTTCTGGGCCTGAGTCACTTTGATTGCCTTCTGTGCCATGCCGGTGCCGGCAGAGTGGACAAGGTGAATCTTTGGAGTGCCGGAATCGAGCGAAAACAGGCATGGGAAATGGCCGCCTTTTTCTCCCGCACTCGGATCAGGCGGGAGCTTATCAGTCAGAGGCCGCGCAAATATTTCTGGACCGTAAGGGACGTTTCAAGGGGGAACTACCCCTTGAACACTGACTCAGGTAACCGCCCGCCCCGTTGGTCCTTTGACGGAAGCAATGTCGTGAAACCGAGATACATATTTTCAGAGGCCCAGGCTTCAGGGAGTACCTACCGTGAAGTATTGGCAAAGAACCTGATACAGGACCGGCAGTTCGCGCGGGCCGCCGTGAACTATCTCTGGAAGGAAATGATGCGCATGGGGATCGTCGAGCCAGCTGATCAGTTTGACCTGGCGCGCTTGGATCCGTCAGTTGTGCTGCCGGAGGGTTGGAGCCCCCAGCCCACGCATCCGGAGTTACTGGATGCCTTAACCGAGGACTTTATTCACAACGGCTTCAGTATTCGTCACATCCTTTTTCTGATAGCGGATTCCAACGCCTACCAGCTCTCCTCGAGTTTCCCTGGGGAATGGAAGGTGGAGTACACCCCCTACTTCGCGCGTAAGTATGTGCGGCGATTGTGGGCCGAGGAGATCCATGATGCCATCACCCAGGCTACGGGAGTGGTGGATTCTTATCATATTGAGGGTTTCAGCACGCCGGTCCAGCGGGCCATGCAGTTTCCGGATACTCAGGAACCTCGGAGTCGGGGAAATGGCAGGGTGAGACTGTTTTTGGACTTCTTCCTGAGAGGGGACCGGGACCAAAACCCGCGCTCAGATGAAGCGACGATCTTGCAGGCGCTCAACATGATGAACCACCGCTTTGTGGTTTCCCGCATCAAGAATTCTAATGAGAACAGCACCGTTTCCAAGCTTCTTGCCAACAACACGCTCTCCGATGCGGACTTGGTGGAGGAGCTCTTCTTGAGCACTCTTAGCCGGTTCCCCACCGAGGAGGAAATGTCCCTGGGCCTGGCCGCCTTGAAGCCACGCCGGGTTAGAGGAGCCGAAAACCTGCAGTGGGTTCTACTGAACAAGGTAGACTTTCTCTATAACTATTGAGGGGTTGCTGTCGGAAATTTGATTCGTCAGGGAGGCAGAAAATATGGCAAGCAAAGACAGATTCGGCTGTTGCAATTTACCCCACCTGAATAATCCCCTGTGGAGCGCACCCAACTTTAGCCGTAGGCAGTTCTTTCAATTAGCGGGACCTGGGGTAGTAGGCTACTACTTCAGCAAGGTTGCGCACCCCTTAGAGGTTATGGCCGCGGCAAAAGTCGAGACCCAGAACACAGCTAGAAGCTGCATCTTCATCTTGCTGGCGGGCGCACCCAGCCATGTCGATACGTTTGACCTGAAGGAGGGTCTGTGGGTTCCTTCGGACTTTGCCCCAACCAGCTATGGCGAGATCCGTTTTCCCCAGGGGCTGATGCCGAATCTGGCCGAAGAGCTTGGTAAGCTGGCTATTGTTCGCTCCGTCAGAGCCTGGGGGCTTGTCCATAGACTCCTCCGTGTCTGGACCCAGATTGCACGCAATCCGGCTGCGGCATTGGGCAGTATTGCACCTCATGTCGGTGCTGTCGTCGCTCTTGAGAAGGAACAGCCGGGTGTGAAGCTTCCAGGCTTCATCGCCCTAAACGCTGGCAACGTGGTCGGTCCAGGGTATTTTGCGAGCCAATACGCTCCCTTCAAGCTGAGGACCAACAGGGCCGGATTGCCCGGCAGTACCCACCCCGATGGGCAAGCGCGCTTCGAGTCTCGCCTGCAGCTTCTTGATGTCATGGATTCCCGCTTGCGTGTGAACTCTCCCTTGGGTCGGGAAGCAGAAAACATGGGCGTATTTTACCAGCAAGCGCGCCAGCTTATGTACGATCCTGAGGTGGATGCTGTTTTCAAGTTTACTGCAGAGGAAAGAACCCGCTACGGTGAGAACAGGTTCGGCGATGCCTGTATTGTGGCACGCAACATTGTCAAGGCCAACCTCGGAACCCGCTTCGTTCAGATCCAGCATGGGGGTTGGGATAACCATGCAAATATTTACAACCCCAACGGCGGAATCTATATTCGGACCCGCGCCTTGGATGTGGGTTTGGCCACGTTGCTTCAGGATCTGGCGGCTGCTCCGGGCTTGGCACCGGGAAAGAGCCTGCTGGATGAGACCCTCATTGTGATCATGGGTGAGTTCGGCCGCACGGTCCAGAGTCTTAACGTTCGGCAGGGCAGAGACCACCATCTTCAGCAGTTTGCTCTGTTCGCCGGCGGGGGCGTACAAGGAGGTCGCGTCATCGGCGCTACCGATCGCACCGGGGCCTACACCGAGGAGCCCGGCTGGGAGCGTAAC
>JALLOL010000071.1 GCA_027717875.1 Acidobacteria bacterium AH-259-L09
GGATGCCGGTTCTGTTCCCATCGCCGGTGCGATACCCTGGGAATTGAGAACAATGACAGTGTTTTCATACACCCTAAGTCAGAGGCGGAGAGATGATTGAGATCGACGGTTCGCACGGGGAAGGGGGCGGGCAGGTTCTCAGAAGCTCGCTGGCACTTTCTTTAATAACCGGAACGCCAGTAAGGATTGTCAACATTCGCGCTCGCCGCTCAAAATCAGGCTTGATGGCCCAGCACCTGAAGGCAGTGGAAGCAGCTGTTGCGGTCGGGAAGGCGCGTGTTGAAGGTGCTCAGCTGGGATCTTTATCGTTGGTCTTCGAGCCTCGTCGGATTCAATCGGGGGAATTGTTTCTGGAGATAGGAACAGCGGGATCCACCTCGCTGGTGCTGCAAACCGTTCTACTCCCTTTAGGCTTTGCCGGGGGCGGGTCCTCTATAATCGTGAGCGGCGGCACTCACACGCCATGGAGTCCCTGCTTCCACTACTTGGATCTACAGTGGCTTCGCTGCATGCAGAAGATCGGTTTTGATATCCAATTGAAGCTTGAGCGGGCAGGATTCTATCCCGAAGGTGGTGGCCGCGTTCATGCAAGGGTCCGAACCGCAGCACGACTCTCACCGCTCTTGCTCACCGAACGGGGGGCTCTTCTTAGAATTCTCGGCATCTCAAGTGTATCCAATCTGGATATCGGAGTGGCGGAGCGACAGAAAAAGCAGGCCTTGTACAGACTACGGAATCAGAACTGGAATGTGGAGATCGAAGTCGTGCGACTGCCTTCCTCGTTCAAAGGCACGATGTTGCTTCTGATAGCGGAATTCGAAAGCTCTCAGTGTTGTTACTACAGCCTTGGGGCGCGAGGCAAGACGGCTGAGCTCGTGGCTGACGAGACGGTCGATCAACTTGAGGAATTCCTCGCCAGGGACGGAGCTATTGACCAATATCTGGCTGATCAACTCATCTTACCTCTAGCCGTTGTCTCGGGCGTCTCTGAATTGCGCACGTCCAGGGTTACGCAGCATTTGCTTACCAATGCTGAAATTGTCAGGATGTTCTTGCCGGTGCGGATAGAGGTGGCCGGAGAGCTGGGCCAGACCGGTCTGATCCGCATAGAAAGGACGGTTTCTTCCCAGGTTAGCCCTTGATGCACAGGGCCATTCCTTTACCCGGGCCTGTGAAGCAGCGTTCCTCTGGAAGCGAGGAAGGCTTGCCTGAATTATCCGGTTTGTGCTAGGTTTCTATTTTTAGTATTAGGGAAATATCCACATTGTTATGCAGAGCAAGATGATCGCTCCCCAGTTCGAGGGAAATATCGTGGCTCACCCCTTGAGCCCGTCGGTGCTCGCGAAACTGGGCGGTTTAAAACAGTGGCCCCCTGTTTCGCAGGAATTTGATCCGCACAGCAGCTGGCAACATACCTTCCGCATTTGGATCTGTCACGGTTATACCAACAGGGGCAATAAAAATGTCGGGCTCATCCGTCTTGCACGGACCCCCGAACCCGGAGGCCTCACCTTCCGCTTGAGTGTCCGGCAAACCATCCTTCATGTGGGTGGAATCCGGCAGAGTCTGGATGCGGATATCACCTGCCGTAACGACCTTTTTGGCTCACCAATCGACTGGCACCTGGAAAACCGCTTTTTTCGCGGCGATCGATTGAGCTCCACTTTGAGCAATAGTCTGGAGGGTCGTCGAAAGGGTGACAGGATTGAGCTAAGCACGGGCGATTCCGTTTCGCAAATGAACCGGGTGAAAAATGTCGGCTCTGACTGGTCTGTTTTCGATGCCGTTCAGCGATGGCCTTTCCAACGGAGTCAATCCCCCACCTTTGATTTGCTGGAGAACCTGACGGTGCGGCGCAGCGGACAACGCATCTTCTATCGGGGGGTCGAGAACTTTCACCATGAAGGTCGCGATTTGCGACTTCATCATTTTGTCCAGTTGGGCCCCGGCATGCTCCCCTATGACTATTGGCTGGACAGGCAGCGGCGGCTGGTCCTGGTGACCACTTTTACCCGTGCTTATATCTTGGACTCCAATTATGTGTTGGAAAGCGCCGGCTCTGCCAGCCGGTAAAAGGACTAAACACAAAGGATTCGGAGCAATGAGTCAGTGTGAAGAGGCCAGCGATCGGAAACGCAGTTTGAACCGCCGCAAGTTTATCAAACTCGGTGGAGCGTCGATGGTTGCCCTCTCCGTAAGCCATTCGGCGAAAATGGGGGCGGGGCCAAAGCCTTCCAGAGAACCCAACCTTCTGGTAATCATCACCGACCAGCAGCATATCGACACCGTTGCAGCCGGCGGCTGTCCCTACCTAAGAACTCCGGCACTGGATACCCTGGCACAGCGTGGCGTCAGCTTCAGACAGTCTTTTACTCCGAATCCAATTTGCAGTCCGGCGCGCAGCGCAATGATGACCGGACGCATGTCTTCCGAGACGGGTGTCTACAGGAACCAGCGCCCCATACGATCCACCATTCCCAACCTGGGTCAATGGTTTTCAGAAAATTCCAACTATGAAACGCTTTATGCCGGAAAGTGGCATCTGCCCAAAAGCTATTCCCTCACCATTCCCGGATTCAAGGTTCTGCACACTGGAATCGGAGGTCAGGGAAACGTCTGCGATCCGGCGGTGAGCATGGCCTCCGAGGCCTATTTGCGAGAGCGTAACCGCGATCGGCCTTTTCTGATGGTGGCCTCATTCTTGCAGCCGCACGACATTTGTGAGTGGCTGCGATTGAACATGAGTGTTCCGGAAAAGCCACGCTACCCGGAGTTGGGCGGTGAAGTGCCTCCCCTGCCGGACAACTTTGAATTCGATCGGAATGAGGCACACCACATCCAGGCCTTGCGCCAGCGATACGAAGGGGCCAAAGGCCGCTGGACACCAGAGCACTGGCGCTATTATCGCTGGAGCTACTACCGCCACATCGAGCAAGTCGATGGAGAAATCGGCCGGCTGCTCAGGGCGCTGAAGGAAACCGGCCAGGATGAAAACAGCTTGATCCTGCTGACCTCTGACCATGGCGAAGGCTTGGCTCATCATCAGATGGTTCGCAAGTCCAGTCCCTATGACGCCGCCTTGAAAGTTCCCCTTCTCATTTCCCCGCCAGGCCAGATACCCCCAGGCGGGGTAAATGATCGTCATCTGGTCAGTGGCCTGGACATCGTGCCCACTTTGTGTGACTTTGCAGGGATTGAGGCGCCGCCAAAGATGCGGGGATACAGTCTTAAGCCTCTTCTAGAAGGGAAAACCTCCCAGTGGCGCGATCATGTTGTTAGTGAGGTCTACAGGGACGAAGGTCGTGTTGTTAGAACTGAACGTTACAAATACATTACCTACCGCGATGATCCGATCGATATGCTGTTCGACACCCGGAAAGACCCAGGAGAAACTCAAAATCTCGCCCAGGACCCAAAATATAAATCCGTGGTGTCCGAACATCGTGAAATTTTGAAGCAATGGGAAGCGCAATTGGAGGTGGCACCCGATGTGCCGTCCGCCGAGATCTGGTGGAGAAAAGAAGGGGCTTGAGCGAAGGGAACGCTGCTCCACTACTGGAAGTCACTCTACCTCGACAGCTTCAGTGACAAGGTCATCGACACGCTCGTTGCCGCCTTTGGTTGTTTTTCCTAATGTTTCCTAATGATTCGGCTTTTTACTGTCCAGACTCAAAATCTGGCGGGTGGCAACACGTGGGGGTTCAACTCTCCCCTCCGGCACTTTGGAATCAATAGCTTGCGATAATCCAAGCATACTGCCTTTTAAGCATCTTTTTCGCTGTCGTCCCGTTTTCGGAACACTCCGTGGCTCGGAATCGTAAAAGGCTGGCTTCAACTGCGTGGGCGCATTGGGACAAGGATTCGAAGTAGCCAAAGAACTAAACAACCCATAGCAGCTCCAAGCAGGGTGTTGAGTCCGATCCCGATAGTCAGATGGCCACAGATATGACGCAGGTGAAGGCGGTCACTCATAGGACCTGAGAATTCCGGGGCGGTGTATATGTTCTCGATCCCGGTCAAGACCGAGAAAAAAATGGCTGCGACAATCAGCAAATGCCCCCATGCAGCCAGAAGTATGCTCGCGAAGAGCACATCAGAATAGCCACCGGACCAGCGAACATGAATAAGTAAAACTGCGAGCAAGACGCTGGCTGCCATCGCGGCAGTCACGCTGAGGGGGCTAACCAACCAGTGCGGAAAACCGGTCGCGTCAAGCACAAGGCGTAGTACCCACACCGCACCGACGAGACCTAGCGCGGGCGTCAGCCGTATCAAGTGTTCACCAAAACTACGTCCAAAAATATTCATGCGTTCTCCCCGTGAGCTTCAGTGACCCTCATAATGACAAGCGTCATATCATCCTCGGGCTCCTGACCTGACCAGCTGCGCACTGCTTCAAAGACGCGAGCCTCGATTTCAGCGACGGGTTGCTCCTGGTGAGCGGAAACAACCGCTTCCAGGCGTTCTACCCCAAACTCTCGACCGTCAGCTGTAGCCGCCTCGGTAATCCCGTCGGAGTAAAGAACCAGCATATCCTTCGGTCGCAGTGACACCTCGCCAGCTTGATATTCAGAGCTGGCGAAGATCCCCAGGGGAAAGCCTCCTTTGTCCAGGCGCTGGCCTCGACCGGAAGGAAGCAGAACCGGGACGCCATGTCCGGCATTGACGTATATCAGGCGTCGTTCATTGGGATGCCATTCGCCGTAGAAAAGGGTTGCAAATCGAGATTCCTCGGTCACTTTGTAAAGATGCTGGTTGAGCTTCGAGCACACCTTAGACGGTGACCGAAGGATTTCTACCGAGGTCCGCAGCATAGCCTGCAAGCTGGCCATCAGGATCGCGGCCGAAACTCCCTTTCCACTAATGTCTGCGATGGCAAAGACCAAGCGACCGTCGGGTAGTTGAAGCACATCATAGAAGTCTCCACTAATGCCTCGCGCCGGAACGCAAGCAGCCGCCAACTCCAAGCCTCTACCCTGAGGCAGTTGATCCGGAAAAAGTGCACGCTGCACTTCCAAGGCGAAATCGAGCTCTGCCTCTTTCCTGGCCAGTTCGTGACGGCTAGTGCGCAAGGCGGCCTGAAGACGGTACAACGACATACCCAGTACTGCCACTGCGGTCGTTCCAGCAAAAGTGAGCCCCCATACCAAAAGGGCTGAGCTCTGCAGCAGGTCACGACCAACAAAGAGCAGTAGTCCCGCTGCAAGAAGAAAACCCGCAAAATAGACCTTGTCATTCACTGATCTTACCCGGCTGATGACATGCAGCTGTGGGAGCATACTTCTTTCTGATCATCACAGGTCAAAACCTCAACTATCGCCTTGTAAAGTCGACGGGACAGGTAGACGATCCCGCGGAACTTGAGTCTTGTATCCTCAAGCCGGTACTCCAAATTTTTTCAGGTTCTGCACCACTTGCTCGGCTTCAACCCCGGGCACATTGGTACCTGCGGCGAACCCCGAAAGTGGGGCGGCTATTCGTACTTAACCCAGATGGCGCTGGACCAAGCTAACTGCCCGTCCTTCTGCTCCACACGAACATAGTACCAATACTCGCCCTTATTCACGTCATTATCCACGTACTCAAATTCGACCTCCTGCTTGCCTGGCGAAACTCTGTAGATGTACCGGGCGTCGCGAATTAGGTGGATCGCATCCACTACGTCCGTGCCGCGCACCTTGATTTTTATCTTTTGCTTTTGCTTGGTCGAGAAGTCATCTCCCATAAAGTGCTCACCCATCCGAAACTCCAGAATGATGTTGTCCGTCGCCCCGTAAGTGTGGCGCTTTCGGATGGCATCGAAGATCTCTTGGCGGTCTTTGGCTGGAGTGTAAACCATCGCATAAGAGATGTGCGTGGAGTAGTGATCGGAGCTGGCAACAACACCCAGCCGGTAGCCCTTCTTCCAGGCGTTCCAGACCACACCGGGCTCTTGGAAGCCGCCCAGGGCTTCACTTTCTTCGCCATCCTTGATGCCGCGGGGGGCGTTCTTGTGCTCGTAGTTTTGCCGGGCGCCTTGGTAAATCTCGACCACCGCATCGATGTTGGCATCATTGTCGCCCCAATCCGTTCCCATGCTGTCAGTACCGGAAGTGTGAGGAATGGCCAGACCGCCAGTCTTGCGCAGCTCCCTATAGAGAAGCTTGGTATCGTTCCTAATGCCGCTGCCGAAACTCATGCTATTGAAGGTGAGCAGCTCTCCGTCAGGGGTGTCAGGGAGCATAAAGCGCGGGTCGATCCGCTGGAAGAAAGGCACAATGGGGTAGTCGCGTTGGGTGTGAATAATGTTGCGGTGGCCATGCGGATTGCCGAGGTTGCGCTCATAAGCGAACAGCGTGACGAAGCGCTGCGGGAAATGGTACATGTCGCTCATCTTTTGGGTGATGAAGTTCCAATAATCGGTGCCGCCGGCTTGATGGTCGGTGGAGGCGCCAAAATCCATCTCCGCCGCGTCGATCATGTAACGGTAAAACTCCGGCAGCGAGCCGTCATCCAGGCCGCCAATGTCCTGGGAAAACTCGGTGTGACGATGAAGATCACCACGAACAATTTGGAGGCTCTTACCCGCTGCTCTGGTCCTGTAATTTCGGATGACACTCACATCACGAGCTTCATTCGGATGGACTGAAGGCCCCCGTTCCTCAGAAGGCTGATATTTTGTCAATTGAGGCGGGGAGGTCTTTCCGGGCAACACCACTGAACCGGCAATTACGCGGTTGAGCAGCGGCCGGCTGGCAAAGGCATAATTCCGGTTCTCACTAGGCCAGAAGGCCCACAGCCTGCCATTGCTTGAGGCCAGCCCCATACGTGTACTTTTCCTGGCCCAGCTATTCGGCAGCAGAATAGGGTCCGCCCAACCGTTTGCGTCCAGGCGGGTCAAATATGATTCCCAAAAGACACTGGGGCGGTATGTTCTGCGGCTGTAGCGCCGCTTGAAAGACATCCACAGGTTACCGTCGGGGTCAAAGGTTAGAAGCGGACGGCTCTCCCCGGTGGCTCCGATGCCAAGGGTGTCTTTGGGCGCGAAAGACGCAGGCGTCTTCCATTCATTGTTGTCGAACACCACCACTTCGATGCGCCGCCGTCCTCCTAAGGGTTTGCCCGGCGCGTGCGGCCCCAAAGCTGCACCAAGATCCTTGCCCCAATTGACACCTGCAGTTTCCCATGCAATCCAGGGTCTGTTGAGCGGGTCGACCGCCACACTGGCATGCGCTTCAAAGCGATTCGTTGCCGCCACTTTCATTTCCTCGGAGAGGCCACGGCCAGGGGAGTAACTGCGGCAGTAAACGTCATAGCTGGAGTTGTAACGGTCCCAGGTGATCCACACACGTCCGTCGCTCCCTACCGCCACTGCGGGCTCCCAGTTGTTGGAGGCCCCCGAAGTGACCGTAACCGTTTCTGACCACTTACCCTTTTGCAGGTGCTTTAGCTGGATTTGTGAATGGTGCCCCACCATGTCCTGCCAAACCACATAGATCACACCATCGGGCCCTTGGGCGACGTGCGGCTCAATGTCTGGCAGAGGGTTCTTACTGAGGCGATGAAGTTCGCCCCATTCGTTGTCTGCCCAGCTCATCGCGTAGATATCCCAGTTGTGATCGTTCTGCTGCGACCATATCAGCCAGGGCTTGCCGGTCTCATCCGTAGCCACCTGCGGGCGCCACAGATCCTCGGATGCGCGGCCCACGGGAATGAGCCGCGTCCACCGGCCATCCTTGTACCGGCGGAAATTTAATTCCTCGCGGCGGTCGTGATAACTCGACCACGTCACCCACAGCACATCGTCTCCTCCAGCCGCGATGGAGGGGAAGTCATGTTGACGCAGAGGAGTGCCGGATAGATCGGTGGCAGGTGGGATTCGATGAACTTCCACGCGGTTGCCTAAGTGTTTCTTCACCCGGCCGAATGACATGTCCATTGGTCGGAACGAAAATCTGCCCTGAGCCGTTGCTACTGAAACCTTCACGGACTCACTGCCGGACCCGCGAACCAACAGACCTTTCGGCAGCATTCGTGACTCCGAGGCCGCGCTTCCCTGGCCCGCGAGTGGAGAGTCATAGAGTATATGGACGATTTGCGTTGACATCTCCCATCCGCCTTGCGGAAGAACCCGGTCGGGCAATTCGAACCGGTAGCCCTGCACGTCATGCACTTCTCCACTCGAGATCTCCAGTCGACCATCCCAGTTAGTGGGTCCTTTGTCCTGGACACCCATGAGCACGAGCACCTGCCACAGCTTTTCCTCTGGAGTTCCGCCGGGTTCGGTGACGTAGTCCCTTTGAAAATCCAAGTCGCGAGCAGATCTAGCGCGAATAGCCTCCGCGCCGCCCGGCTGCTGCGCGGCCGCTTCGAGAGCCGCGCGCGCGCGACCCTTCCAGATAAACTGGATGGCCAGCGCTGCCAGAATTACCATCACTACATATTTGCCACGCATCTTGCGTCTTCCTCCCCTCTCTTGCCCTTTAATCCCCAAACCTTCCCCGCCGCTTTTTTCTTCCGAAATACAATCTCCTCGAAAAAGGAAATCGTCCTATCCTAATGAACTCTTTCAAAACGTGCCAGCCGCCGTTCAGTGAATAGTGAATAGGAATTTCCTTTTTCGGACCGTTTGTATTGTCAGGGAGAAAAGAGATCAAGGAGCGGTTTGTGAGGGGTGCAGTCAGGTGTTAGTGGGTATGAACAGGTGTTGGTGGACAATTTAAGTGAGGGCGAGTGGGAAAGGTGGAAAAGAGGGGTGAAAGGAGACACACGGGTATGGGGTGAGGGATTTGTAGGCACCGAGCTGGGGGCTAGAAATCAGGATAGGGACCGGCTGCACACAAGTGATGAAGGAGCCAATTTGGCGTTTATTCTTCATTCTAGTAAAGTTCTGTCTCGTACTAGGAGGCGATTATGAAAAATCAAAGCATTCACATCACGGCAGCAGGAGGAAGCGTACGGCCGGGAAATTTCACGACCAAGGCACTAGCCTTAGTACTAGATGAACTTCGACATCGGGAAGTCGCAGTGGACGTGATTGACCTGGCTAAACTTGACTTGCCGTTGCCCGGAAAGGGGGAGTCCCAAGACACTAACAAGGCGCAAGAGATGGTGTCCCGCGCAACAGGCGTGATCCTTGCTACGCCAGAATACCATGGCAGTTACAGCAGCGTGATCAAGCTTTTGATCGATAACCTTGGATTCCCATCAGTCTTGTCCGGCAAACCTGTGGCGCTGCTTGGCGTTGCCGCCGGACAGATCGGGGCCATCAAAGCTTTGGAGCACCTCCGTAGCGTTTGCTCGCACGTAGGTGCCATCGTACTCCCGGCGCCGGTCTCTGTGGCGGGTGTACAGAAACTGTTCGACGAGCAAGGCCGTTGCCTGGATGAAGGGATCGAAAAACGAATCCGTAGTGTGGCAACGAACCTGATTGACTACATCCGAACAAACATCTGTCCGCGAATAGCGTTGGAAGAAATCGCGCGACGTGGAGAAACAGAGTGGATGCGGTGTGTTTCTTAAGTCCTCCGGAAATCAATGCTGTTATGACTACCAAGCTCCCAAAACTTGAGTTGAAAGAGCTTTGATTTTAAAAGACACCGGCAAAGGCCTCAATTGCTCGATGGATGCCTTGGACTGGATCGCCCGGGTCACCTCGCACATCCCCGCTCACCATGAACAGATGATCCGCTACGATGGCCGCTATTCCAACGCGTCGCCAGGCAAACGCAGTTAAAAGGAGGCCCAAGGGGCACTCCACCCCACCCGCGGTGAGCACCAGAAGACGACCGCAGGAAACGTCACCGTACTTCGCAATTGCAGGGTATCTGGGCAGGGTCTCACTGGAAGTACGTATTACAGTACGATAGAATGTATTATCAGGAGGCGATGGTACTGTGAAGAGAATCCATCTAGCCAAAGACATCAAACCTCTTTCCGAGTTTCGGGCGAATGCAGCAAGCCTAATTAAGCAGGTTCGAGAAGACAAGCGAGTCTTAGTGTTGACCCAACGAGGCCAAAGCTCGGTGGTTCTTCTGGACGTTTACGAGTATGAGCGGCTTCTCGAAGACCTGGAAACACTTCGGGATATTCATCTTGCCGAAAAGCAAATCGCACAGGGCGAGGGTCTATCGCATGAGAAGGCGCGGAAGAAGGTGCTCTCTGAGCTACACAAGTGAAGGTCATCTGGTCACCTCTGGCGGTGGAGAGGGTCCTTGAAGCTGCTCAATACATAGCCCTGGATAAGCCTGAAGTTGCCGAGAAGTGGGCGCAAACCATCTTCGGTGTGGTGAAAAGGTTAGAGAAATTTGCAAGGAGCGGTCGAATCGTACCGGAGTTGGGGCGAGAAGACATTCGGGAGCTCCAGCACGGTAGTTACCGCATTATCTACAAAGTTGAAAGAAAAGGGATTGTTGTCCTCACTGTTCGACACGCTCGGCGGCGGCTGGATCGGGGCGAAATCGAGCGCCAAGAATGAGCGAAATCTTTTTTGATGGGGAGATGATGCTCAGCTCAGACACCCTCACCCACACGTTGGGGTAACGTGCAAGCGTGAATGAAATTAAT
>JALLOL010000072.1 GCA_027717875.1 Acidobacteria bacterium AH-259-L09
GCACGTTGGCTTTGGATTCACTCATCACCACAATCCAATCGGGTGCAAGAAAGCTAGGCTTTAGGAACATTGACCAGTAGCCTGCCATATACTCTTCCTCTTGGTCCTCCCACTCGAAATGGCCCGTGCTCGAGCGATTTACTTCTCGCGTCAGCTGCTCAAGCAGCAGGGCCGGATTAGCAGATGAGCAAAAAAGTAAACCGTTCAATTGCCCCAGAACACCAAGTTCGGTCAGAGGCGACAATGTCTCTAAGCCCCATAGGTACGTGGGGTTGATCTCCGCCACCAAGATTCCTCGCTTCGGGTGCAGTGGATCGAGTGCCCTCATCATAAGAACAGGTAAAGGGGGCTTGGGACCAGATTGGCTGGTTAAGAGACTCCGGCCGGAACTCAGATGTTGCATCTCGACCGCAGTCAATTCTGATGGAACCTGAATACGACCAAACAAAGGTGTTTGCCTGCCGCCATCGCTGACAATTGCCAGTCCCTCGAATCGTCTCTCTAGATTTTCATCAAACCCTTCCGACGGCGTGTGGATGGCACCGTCAGACCCCACACTCAGCTCGGCGGCAATCATCCTGAGCCCGGCTTCAAGCAACTGCAGTCGCTCAAAGATGGCCATGCCCTGGGATTTGCTCGCTTGCCGGAGTCGCCCCTGGCTCTGTTCATTGAACTGCCTGGTCACGTGGGTGAAAGATATAATTGCCAGGGCCCCGATCGGAAGCAGGGCACACAAGATAAACAGCGTGAGGATTCGGCGTCCCACCTTGCTGCGCAGGAATCTCACGTCAAGTTTCATCATCTTGCTACCCAACTAGTATTCTGCGGCCAAACCCAGGAAAGCCCCATCATTGGCGCGTATGATGTCGTCCCAGCTAACTGGGTTCGGTAGGGGTGGCTTGCTTTCTCCATCTTTGCCCATGCTGTACAGGTCATACCTGGAATTTATTGGAACCAGAAACTTGTCTTTCCGCATCTGCCCCTTTGTAGCAGTGGCGTAATTGAGGTATTGGTAGGGATTTCCCCAGGGATCCCGAAGATCTCCTCGTCCCAGCTGGTCGACGTTGTCAGGTAGACTTCCTCTGAGCACATCATACTGCGCGATTTCGGTTTGCAGCGTGCGAAGGTCTCCAATCGCCCGGGCGCCTTTCGCGGCGTCAAGAGCGCTTCCCAGCGCAGGGATCGCCAGGGCGACAAGCGTCGTGATCATGGCGACCACAACCATCATTTCGATAATTGTAAATGCGCGATGGCCTTCTCTTGCTCTCTCGACAGGCTGCGGATGGCCTTCCGACCTGAGAGAGATGGCCGGTACAATATCAGATCGAGTTCTCGGCTTGAGTCCCAATTGTCTGTTATAAAACACTCTCACCTTTACCGGCTTTTAGCCCCGGAGGGTGCATGGCGGGATGACTATCGCGTCCCAGCACCAGGATCCAGTAACAAACCCAGGTCTGAGCTGATCGACGCCTACTTCAAGGGCGATTGACATAGGTTCGTAAGACCCAAGAACCAAATGGGCACGTACCGTGCCATCTTTCTGGTCTCTCAACAGATATTTCGCTAGTATAACATAAAACTCCACTAATCAATTACTTATAGTCTTCATCCGGGATAAGTTGACCACCTGGCAGCTACTTGAATTTCTCGCTGATGTCTAGGGTCGTTTACACATGTAAACTATCGTTGACATCGATGTGCTGACGGGGGGCAGACTCAATTGAGCTTCAGAGTGGGCGATTTTGAAACCTGCGAATTACCGGGCCTCTGTGGCTGCGGGGCTCCTGAGCTTGCCCAGCTGAAACCAGCCGATGAGAAAGGAAAGCAGAATACCGAACTGCAAAGCAGAGCTTTCCAGTGTCGGGCGGACTTCCATGGGGGAAAAACGCACCATCCACTTCAACGGAGTTTCCTTAATCCAGCCGACGGCCTGCAGTTCCCGCACCCCATAACCTGCGAAAACGAAAGCCAGCAGCCCCAGTAGGACTCCAGTGATGGCAAAAAACTGCTTAAGCGGAATGCGGAGACTGAATCTAAACATCAAGAAAACCAGTAGCAGCAAGAGGGCGGTACCAGCCGCGAAACCAGTTAGGATTGAATCCTGAGCACTTTCGCTTCGCACCCACAGCGCCTCATAAAAAAGGACGGTCTCCACCGTCTGGTCTGTGGTTTGCGGTCACCCTTCTGGATTCTGGGATCACGGATCACACGGATCTGAACGGATCTTCACGGATATATTGACTGCTGTCTCCTGACTCCTGTCTCCCGTCTCCTGACTCCTGACTCCTGAAACCTATCTACGGTTCTTTCGATCGAAGTACTCGCGCAGGAATGACCGCCTCCTGCTGGAGTCGGATCATCATTTCGGTCTCTGAGTAAAGTCGAAGATCGCGGCCGCGGCCTGTCAGGACACCAGCCAGGCCTGCCACGGCACCGATTGTCGCGCCCGTTTTTGCACCCCTTTTACCGCCCGTTAACACGCCGATGAGCGCACCGATGGCCGACGTAGTTCCCACGTTTTTGGCATCCTCCCCTTTAGTCCCCTTAGCTTGCAAGGTACCTTCCTCGTCTTTGATCCGCTTATCACCACTTTTTTCGATTGAGACCACCGTCGCCTCGATTGGAGCTCGTGTTCCATCTCTAAATTCCAAGTCCTCAAAGCTGAGATTCATTTCCGCTCGCCCCTTGATGCGGCCGGCTCGCTTGAGAGACGAGATCTTTCCGCTAATTCGTGTCCCTGTCGGGATGGCAACATCCTGACCAACAAGTACGTCTTCCATCACCTCGGCTCGGAAAGTGTCTCCGCGCTCATTCCGCTGAGTACTCAATGTATCCAGCAGCTTGATCCTAATCTCGGTGCCAGAGGGCACTTTCAGAGTAGGGGCGAGCCGGCGGCTCGCCCCAGCTGAAAGACGGTCTGAGCGAGCCACCGGCTCGCCCCTACCTTGAGTCGAATCGGCCGCTCTGGAACTTGGAGAAGATGGCGAACGATAGGTGTGAGTTTTATCTTCCAACTGGTAGCCGTCCTCATATCCGTCCTCGAAACCCCGGCGATAAGCGACCAAATAAACTTCGAGGTCGTGACGGGAAGAGTCAAAGCCCTGATCGGCTCTCTGAAAGGCCTTTTTGTTGGCGTAATCAAATAGTCGCTCCTGCTGTCGGTCCTCTTGGCCCGCCTTTAGACCATCTGCATATCCCTTGTCGTAGGCCTCTCGATATGTCGTAGAGGTTGAAAGATTTTGAGCGAGTCCATAGACAGGCGAAAACAAGAGCACGAAACCAAACAGAGAAAGAACTGAGAACTTCATTTCCACAAACTATTCGAAAAAATTGACGGCGACGCGGTTCTTAATGTCGCTCCAACGCACCAGATAATCATCCAACAGTAGACGATTGCCGGTCGATTGTATTTTACCTTGAGTGTCTCGGAACTGAAAATAATAAAGCGTATAGGACTTTGTCACGTACAACCCGCCGCTGCGATTATAAGTGACCCGGCCTATGTATTCGCCGATGCGTTCTCCCGATTGGTTAAAGATTGGGACCCCCTCTAATGCGGCCTCGGAAACTGTCCGCACCAGGTTATTCGTGACCGGTAAATAGAGCTTCTCTTTATCAGTTTTGAAAATTTCCTCAAATTTAAATTCGCAGGTAGCCCCCTGAAGGTTCTTTCTCAACTCGGTCAACATTTTGTCCACTTGCTCCCACCTGGCCCTTCGAGGCTTGCCCCGGGTTTTTAACTTGACGGGCAGTTTCAACTCCCTTAAAGCAGCTGAGCACGGTTCTTCCCCGTGAAGAAAATAGGTTCCTTCACTCAGCACTAACAACAAAGAGGCGAAAACCCAGCTGTGTTTCAACTATCTCCACCTCCTAACAGACGGAAAAGGTGATCAGATGGTTTAAACTGGTTATGCACTTTTTTCTATCTCTTGGTCTTGGCATGCACCCACTGGACCACAGCCTCAACGTTTTCTGTGGGAGTTTGAGGCAAGATTCCGTGTCCCAGGTTAAAGATGTGACCGGGGTGACCGTCTCCCTGCTCCAGGACTTGATCGACTTTCTCTTCCAAACAATTCCGCGGCGCGAGCAGGGCCACTGGGTCGAGGTTGCCCTGCAGGGGGGTTTCGCTTCCCAAACGGTGCCAGGCCTCCTTTAAACTAATCCGCCAGTCCACCCCAATGACGGTTCCTCCTGCCTCCTTCATCAGTTCCAGAAGAGTCGCCGTTCCCGTAGCGAAATGGATCAAGGGAACGGAGTGTTCCTTTAAACGCTCGAAGATTTTTCTCGAATAGGGCATAACGCAGCGCCGATAATCCTCCGGTTCCAGACACCCCACCCAGCTGTCAAACAGTTGTATCGCCTGAGCTCCAGCCTCGATTTGACCGGCGAGATATCTCGTCATCACCTCGCAGATCGTTTCCATAAGCTGTCGCCACGCATCGGGGTAGGTGTACATGAACAATTTCGTATGGAGGAAATTGCGAGAGTACCCGCCTTCAATCACATAGCTCGCAATGGTAAAAGGGGCTCCCGCAAATCCGATCAAAGCGATTTTGGGATCCAACTCCCTGCGCACAAGACGAATGGCCTCGAAGACGAAAGCCAGATCTTTTTCAGGATCGCCCAAATGGAGTTTCTCGGCATCCTCAGGGCTTCTAACGGGACGATGAATAACCGGCCCCTCACCCTGGGCAAACTCAAAACTCACTCCCATGCTTGTAAGGGGCAGAAGAATATCAGAAAAGATGATGGCCGCATCCAGGTCAAAGCGGCGGATCGGCTGTAGTGTGACTTCTTTGGCCAGCTCCGGATTGGTGCAAATTTCTACCAGCGTATACTTCTCGCGCAGCTTCCTGTACTCCTGCATGTAACGACCTGCCTGACGCATGAACCACACCGGCGTACAGTCGACGTCCTCTCCCCGGCAAGCCTTTAAAAGTCGGCAGTCATTCTTCGTCATACCGCTCTCATCCTACCGCATTTTAACCTCCCACGCAGGAGTGACATTTTCACTTTGCTGCCTCCGGGACGGGAATATCACGCGCTACACCCCGGGAATCATCTGTAAACGGCTGTTGACATGGCTGGAACAATCTGAAGGCATACAATTTGTCAGCTCACCACCGACAGAGGCGACAAATTATGATATAACAGTGACTTACAAGAATCTAGTTGCATCATTTGACAAGAATGGCACAGCATGTGCATTCATTCTACTAAACCGAAACGGGATGAAGATAGGTGGCGTTGATGAGTACCTCAGTTGCAGAGTTATCTTGCTCCTCCCATTGGTATTTGTGGGCAGGCGAAAATTATCGAGGCGGAGGAGCCCTAAGAGCAAAGGAATTCTTTTTTAAACTGTAAGCATAATAGGAGACACTGGAGATGAATGTACCTAATGGTTTGGAAAACAATGGGGGCAAGGGCAAAGGCAGGCGTACGCACCGGTTCATCGACAAAAAGCAGCAACTTCGCTTTGCTGTCATTGTCGTATTTGTCTCATGGTTATTTCCTCTCTTTTTTCTGTGTCTGGCAATGTCCCCCTTGTTCATTGGTGGGGACGCGCAAAATGTGCAGCCTCTCCTATGGGAGTTTATTGATTTCTGCTTCGACCACTGGTGGGTTGTGCTGATCGCTCTTGTCTTTATCGGGTTATGCAGCGTTTTGTTGAGCCATCTAATGTTTGGCCCTATGCGCCGGTTTGAAAATGTTCTTCTGCAGAAGAAAGAGAATCCCCTGGAGACGGTGAATTGCAATCTGCGGCGGTCCGATTATTTCCACGACTTTTCCAAGCTTTTGGAAGAGGTTTTGAACGAACTCCAGGCTGTTGAAGCTCCGGCGCAGGTCGGGGCAAACAAAGACGCCGAGGCTTATGGGTCCAGCTAATTTTTCAACAAAAATTAGCTAACCCCACACTCTCCAAATCAACTTAGCGAACCCCTTACAGCTTTCCGTTCAGCTATTCCAAAGATCGCCTTCTGTGCTGCAGCCCCGCAAATGCATAATGTTTTCCTCACTTTAGCCCTGTAAAAATAGTCACTTACAAGAAGTCTCCATTGAATCCACCTTAATTGAAGTCGCACCAGACTGCGGCGAGGCTCATCAACTATTCTCCCAGGCGCAAGCATTTTTCCTTCGCAGTTTTTTTAACTCAATCGTTATAGAGGACAGGAAGGAAACGGAGCCTGCCATGCTGTTGAAAGTTCATAGTGCTTCTGTCTTGGGAATCGAAGCTCAGATTATCGACATTGAAGTGGATCTTTCGCTGCGTCGGGGACGGAAATACCACGTGGTGGGCCTGCCCGATACGGCCATCAAGGAAAGTGGAGAGCGCGTGCGGGCTGCCATCCAAAACTGTGGCTATGAGTTTCCCCACCTCGGAAGTATCACGGTCAACCTGGCGCCGGCCGACTTCAAGAAGGAGGGGAGCTGTTACGATTTACCTATCGCACTGGCCGTGCTGGGGCTCGGCGGAACACTGCAGCCAGAACGTGTCGAGGACTGGCTCATCCTGGGAGAGCTATCTTTGGATGGGCGCGTTCGTCCGATTCGCGGGGCACTGCCGGTAGCCTTGCATGCCCACAAGCAAAGGTTTCACAAACTGCTGCTGCCGGCCGACAACACTCGCGAGGCAGCAGTCGTAGATGGGGTAGAAGTCTATCCGGCTTTCACCCTTCCCCAGGTCGTACACCTGCTCAACGGAGGATTTGCAGACCGCCAAGCCATAAAGGTGAACCGTCAGGACCTACTCAAGGAGGAGACAGTTGGATTGGCGGACTTCATCGATGTCAAGGGTCAAGAAGCGGCCAAGCGGGCTTTGGAGGTGGCTTGTGCCGGAGGACACAACATTTTGATGATGGGACCTCCCGGTGCCGGTAAGACTATGCTGGCCAAACGTATTCCCTCTATCCTGCCCACCATGAGCTTTGCCGAGGCGCTGGAGACCACCGCCATTCACAGCGTCTGCGGCTTGCTAAAGGGCGATCAGCAATTTCTGACTCACCGCCCTTTCCGCTCGCCCCATCACACCATTAGCAGCGCTGGGCTGGTGGGGGGAAGCTCGGTACCGCGCCCTGGGGAAGTGTCGCTGGCCCACAATGGTGTGCTTTTCTTGGACGAGCTGCCGGAATTTCACCGCCATGTGCTGGAAGTCCTGCGCCAACCTTTAGAAGAAGGCGAAATCACCATTAGCCGGGCAGCACGCACTTTAACCTTTCCCGCCCAATTCATGCTAGCGGCAGCCATGAACCCCTGTCCCTGTGGCTATTGGGGCTCGGTTTTGAAGCAATGCGTGTGCACACCTCCCCAGATCCAGCGCTACCTGTCAAAGATCTCCGGCCCTCTTTTGGACCGGATCGACCTTCACATCGATGTACCAGAAGTGAAATACAAGGAACTGACCAAGGATCCCCATGGGGAGTCTTCCAAGGCGATCGCCCGGCGTGTGAGCCGGGCCCGCAACCTTCAGCTTCGACGTTTTCGCAAGACTCAGATGTTCTGTAACGCCCAGATGCGATCAGCCGACATCCGCAAGCACTGCCTATTAGACAATGCCACCAAGAAGCTTCTGGAGAACGCCATTCAGAAACTCGGTTTCACGGCCCGCGCCTACGACCGGATTCTCAAGGTGGCCCGCACCATCGCCGATCTGGCCGGCTCCAGCAAAATCCGCTCTGAGCACGTCGCCGAGGCCATCCAGTACCGCTCGCTGGATCGCAACTTCTGGGAGAGCTTTTGATGTTATTTGCAAAACAGAGGACCACCCTTGGCCAGAAACTGATGGATGCAGCCAACATTTCACTGGGTGCTCTCGTCTTCGGCCCGCTGATCTCCGGGACTAAACCATCTGTGATAGTATTGGTTTTAGGATTACTTTGTTGGATCTTCTTTGCCAGTCTTGGCGTTCGGCTCTTACGAGATGTGGAAAATGGAACTCAGCATTGAATTGTACTTATTTCTCCTGTTTTCTGGCATCTTTCTATGGGCGTTGATTCTTTCCCTTCCCACTCTCCTTGAAGACAGAAGACGGCGAAAGGAAAAGTAACTGACCGACCCCGGCATTTGGCTGCTGACGATCGACTTCGGTGGAGCCGCCACGGACTCCGGTCCTGACACGTAACACGTCAACCCCGCTCACATTCGATCCCGCACCTGACATCTACCCGCTCTGGATGCGGGATGGTTTGCGCCTGGTTAGGAAGAATAAGACCCCTCGATTTCACACCGGTTGACATTGCGCTGCCCGCCTTGAAGGCAGTATTGGGAAGATCCGCCGGGAAATGCGGGAGTGGATCGTAATGAGTTTAGGGGGAGTCCAGGGGCCGCGCGTGAATCTCTCCTGTTTCCTGGATCACCACAGGAAGTCCCTCAAAAGTGGATGGGATTTCACGCACCAGCTCTTCGGTTGTGCGCGCGACCAGCACCTTGATGCAAGGCTCACCCTCGCATTCACCGATGGCGGTGCCAACCACGCCGGGAAGAGACATCACGCGATCGGTCAGCTTCTCCTGCGCGGCTTCGATACTGAGTCCCATGCGGGCTGTTTCCTCCTGCTCAACCGGCTCGGTGTTCGGCCTGAACCCCGCGCACGCTTCCGTGCCTACGACGAGGCTCACGAGACACACAGTGATCCAGAATGCCTTTGATGTCATGCTCAGAGATCACTGCAGACACATAGGGCCGGGGAGCGCCCTTTACGCCCCCCGGCCCCACCGTATAAAGCTTAGAACCCGTTATTTACTTTGTTACTGACCGTCGACGGTCACTCCGAACCGGGTGAGCACCAGATCGATCGGATTGGCCACAGTGATAAAGGGGCTGCCGGCGAACAGCAAGCCGATCGGTTTGTTTTTGTTGTTTCCCTTTCCGTTAGACACGATGAGTGATCCGGAATCACCGCCCGCGCTAAAGCTACCGGGCTGTATGATAATTTGGCCCACAAAGCGGGCGACGCCCGAATCGTAGCCCACATTGACGATGGCATTGATAGCAGCGATTATGCCCTTGGTTTCGCCGGTGGTTCGCCCATACTTCTTCACCCGTAGGTTGACTTTGGCGTCCCCGGTCATCGACTTGGGCGTCCCGTAGCCATCGGAGGGCGTGGCGTTGCCTAGGTTGGCGGTCGAGGACAGGGCAATGGCGGCGTCGATCGTGTTACTGGCAAGAGTGGAGAAAACAATAGGTTCAAAATCAAAGAGGGTGCCGATCTCGTCCTCCGGGTATGCGCCCCCGTCGAAGGAGCCCGGCTGGAGCACAACATCGCCAATGGAGGCCCAATTTTCGTCGGCGTAGACGTGGTTATTGCTCAGGGCAAAGACGTCGGTACCATCGGTGACCCTGCACCCGATGGTGCCGGCGGTGATATTCGGGTGGCCGGTTGAAACCCCAATGGGCACAGCACGATCGAACTTGGCGGTGGGGTCGACCGGATCACCCTTATCCTTACCACCTCCTCCTCCCGGCTTTCCCTTCAGGGCGACGATCTCACCCGTCACTTGCGTGACGACGGGTACGCCATCCAGAGTGCCTCGGAGTCCGGCGATCCGTCCCCTTTTCACGAACACCTTGATCACCGGTCGGCCGTTGGCCCCCACTCCGACACCCGTGCCCACCACCTCCGGATCGGCCATCAGGGCGCCCGTGTACCGTTCCTGGACCGCGATGGCACGCGCAAGCTCGGCCCGGGAAACCACCGGCTCCTGGGCGAAGAGAACTGTGCCCAAGAAAAAGAGTAAAAGGCTTACAACGACCAAAAGCCTCTTCTTGTGTCTCATTGCAAACTCCTTCTTTGTCTCACCTTTTGGAGGAAAACCTCGCTTCCAGTATACTGCGGGAAAGGAGAGTGTCAATGACCGCAGCTTCCTAACTCATTCGCTCCAGGAACCACATCAGTCCCAAGCCCCCGATGAGAGCGGAGGTCACGGTTACCACAGCCTTGTGCCAGCTGTGGCGTGCCACAAAGAAAATGAGTGGACACAGCAGGGTAATGATGACGACTTGCCCGATCTCGACTCCTGCATTGAACGAAAACAGCGATGTCACAAGGCCCTTCCTGGGCAATTGCATCGCACGAAGGATGTTGGAAAAACCGAAGCCGTGGATGAGACCGAAGAAAAAGGTGATCTTCCAGCGGCCATTTATTTCCCGCACAAAGATGTTTTCCAAAGCGATGTAGCAGATGCTGAGCGCAATCGCACTTTCGACGAACCGTGTGGGAAGAACCACCACATCCAGCGTCGCCAAAGTGAGGGTAACGCTGTGGGCGACGGTAAAAGAAGAGACAATCGCGATAAGTCTCCGGATCGATCCTCCCAGAAGAATTAGGCCTAGTAAAAAGGCAAGGTGGTCGTAGCCCGTGAAAATGTGCTCGATCCCCAGTTTGACAAAACGAACCATTTGCTGAAGAGTCTCAGACGATACCTGAGAGACCTCGATCGCCCGTCGGGGATTATAGATATCGAAGAAG
>JALLOL010000073.1 GCA_027717875.1 Acidobacteria bacterium AH-259-L09
GGTAGTCAAATAGTCACCTTCGCCGTCCAACCAGGCGTTATTGCTCCAGGTTCGTTTCTCAATCAGCGAACCATAGCCGGCATACACCACGGTTCCAGGAACGAGTTCGTAGGAAGCCAAAAAATCGGTTAAAGCTCGCTTTCTTGCACTGTCAATTCTCAAAATGGCCCGCAAGAAGAAGTGTGGGTTAAATTGGTAGGTAGTCCGGGAGTCCCATATATTCACTGAAAAAACGGGTTCTCCACTCACAGCCCGGCGAAAGCCGACGTGTTGTAGGGAAATACCCTGGCTGATTTTTGTGTTCGGCTGTAAGGAAACTCTGAAAGAATGCGATCGAGATTCCCCCTGGAAAGGGTTGCTCGGATCATAGAAGACAGCATAACCAAGACGGGACCAGCTGGCGATGTTGAGCCATTTGGTTAGCTGAGCGCCTCCCATAATGCGGGTGGCGTCTCTTCGAAAAATCCTGCCGGCCCAGGGTTCCTTTCCCTTGCCATAGTCGATGCGCAGAAAACCCTGTCGCGTAAACCTCAGCATGAGACCCAGGAGCGCCAATGACTCGTTTCCGCCGGCTGCCTGGTCATGTCCGTATTGAGTGTAAAAGAGGGGGATCACTCGCTTCAACCAGGGATGCTTTTCCTTGTCGGGATAAAAGCTAACACCCATGTATAGCCATGCGTTGGTGATCCCCGTGCGGTTGTAAAACGCGGTGTCCATTTGAAAATCCTGGTCGAAGTGTTCAAACTGGCTGAACACTTCCAATCGCTTGGTGTTATAAACATACAAAGTTTGTGCAGCAAGACCGCTCTTACTGACGCCTCCATCGGGCGAGACAACCCCGGATTGGAGAACAGCTCCACTGACTTGCTGCTGCTGGCCCAATCGAAAGCTGAAGTCGCCTCCAGCCACGCGGTTGTGCCCTCGGGCAAATTCGGTATCAGTAAAGATAGCGCCCACATGTTGTGAAGCTCCCAGGCTGAAGCGAACACGGGCCACGTTAAAAGACTTGTTTTTTCCCAGGTAGGGATTGACCACGCTACCCTCGAAAATGCGCCCAGGCGCTTCGTCGGAGGCCGACAGGATACCGAAAGTCAGTCCCCCCACGGTTCCCGAAGCCTTGAGCCCAAAGCTGGGATCGGCGATGCGACGTGTATGAACGGCGGCCCTCATATTGCTATCACGACCGAGTGTGCCGGCTAGATCGAAGATTCCCATTCCCTCCATGAAAAAAGGCCTCTTCTCGGAGAAGAAGATGGGAAAACGGCGGTTGACCTCTATCTGAAAAGCGTCACTCTCCACCTGGCTAAAATCGGGATTGATAGTGCCTTCAAGCGTGATCGATGAAGTAATGCCCCACTTCATACTTAGCCCGGCCTCCCCGATCGAGTCTTGCGTGGCCCACTTGTGCGGTGTGGCTCGGCTCTGGTTCAACGAATAGGTCACACTGGGGATGAATTCAAGCATCGCCGGCTGTTTTAGGTTGTCGAAAAGCAATGTGGCATGACGGCCAAAGATCCACTGGCCACCAGGAGGGATGTCCGGCCAGGAGACGGATATTCCCAAACGGCTGACCCTGCGCCAAAACAAAATCCCCATGTGTGCCTCGCTGCCGCTTTGGAAGCGGATGCTTTGAAGGGGAAGACGCATCTCGACACTATAACCCTGGTCGTCGAGTTTGCCCGCGCTGTCCCATACCCAGTCGAAAGATAGCTTCTTGCCCGAGGCACTGCTGGTGAGGATGTCGCCCTGGATCCCGCTGGGATTGACAAACATATCGTACGAGCGCTGACCGCTGCCCAGGGGGTCCAGGCTAAGACCGACCCAATCGTCCTTCCACATGTTGTCACGGCGACTGACGGTCGTCTTGATCTTTGAGGGCTCGGGGTCGAAGCACCGGAAGGCAAAGTACAGATGTCTGCCGTCGTAGCTCACCCATACTTGAGTGCGCTGTTGTATTGTCTCACCGTATAAAGGGTCGTAAGAGATCCAGTCTCCCAACTCCAGAGGAGGAGGCTTCCAGACTTCGTCCTCCAGGATCCCGTCAATGACCGGTGCTGTGGACGCTTTTTCGATGCGAAAGGCTGGCAGAATGTTTCTCTTTTGACCCTCCTGTTGAGTTGCGATCTCTTTTTCCTCAGCCAAACAGGGATTTCCAGCCATCAGAGCACACAGCACAGTTAGGATTCGCCAAAACGACCCATTTCTGAACTGAGTTCTCCCTCTTTTTGCTTGTCGGGGCATGGAGATGCTTAAAAAAGGTTGTTGTGAAGGACCAATTGCTGCGCGGATGTGTGGACGGAGTGCGGGCGTAGCGACGGATTGTGGTTGGACCCCTCAGAATGGACAGCTATCCCTGAGCCACACTACCTCCCGAAGTCAAGGGAAACCCGCACTGCACTTTCCAAGAGATTGTGGAACTTCAATTAAGAGCCAGGGGCAGACGCTTCCACGTCTGCCCCCCACCAACTGCTTATCTCGGTCGAGGTGGTGGATCCGGCGGACCGCCGGCACCACAACAAAGGTTGGTGCTGACCTCGATGCTCGGCGGTTGTGCACTGTCATTGATGGGCTGTTTAGACACTGAGCCAGCCCATAGGGTCACCAGTGAAAAAGACAGAAAAAACCAAAAAAACATCATCCCCTCCTTTCTCAGAATGGATGGCAGTGGATTGTGAGGGTCAAAGGGGAAGGGACAAACGGTTTTTGGAATGTCCGAAAAGGAAGGGGTTTAATATTTGGTTACTCTAAAAAACCTTGATTTTTTGGAAAGGCTTGATCTGCTTCGCAACCTCGGCTAGTCTTTTTTCTCGCAATGTCTCCGACTTCAATAATCTGGCTAGCCAGTGACACCCTAATGGTTGGAATCCTGGTCCGCGGAATAATGAAGAACACAATGCTTGCTGCCTATCCGGTTTTCTACGGCTACGTGGGATTTCAACTAACAGTCTCGTTGCTGCGGAGGATGGTGGCGTTGAGCTTCGGGGAAAGCTCCGCTTACTACTACTATGCCTACACCCTTCCCACCTTCTTGATGCCGCTCTTACAGATCTGGATCTTGTGGGACATCTATCGGCAGGTTATCGGACACACCAAAACTTCTAGGAGAAAGTCTTTTCTGCTAGCCATAATTGCAGGTGTGCTAACGGTGCCGGTGGCGTGGGGCGTCTTTTCGATAGGACTGTTCCACCAATACCATAGCTTGACATTGTTTGTTCAAATGGTGCTGTGCCTTTTGGTTTGCCAGAAGGCGGTATCTGCTCGAGCGGAGATCGATTTGGGGCAGAATTTGAAAGGAATTCTATTGGGGCTGTCCTTGATGGTGGGCTGTCAGGCCATCAATTTCATCGGATTCGCCTTTGCTCAATCATCATCCCAGTTCTTCTGGTTCTTTGTACAGTTCATCTACCTTGTGGCGCTGATTGTGTTCACCCACACATTATGGGAATATCGGCCAATTGCTTATCTTGATCCCTCCTACCAGCATCGAATGGAGACGGTAAATCGAAAACTATACGAGGTTCTGAAAGCGGTTCTCCTAAACCGAAGATGAACGATGCTTCGTCAGTCATTCTGCTCTATGCAACGGCGGTTCTTGTCGTTCTGGGAGGGTGGCTTTTTTATCTTCAGTTCGCGTCGCTGCGATGGGATGAATCGGAAATCCGTCTTTTGGAGCGCCTGGAGCTGCACCTGGCTCACATTCTCCGACTAATTGATGCCCCAGACGTTCGTTTGCTTCTCCGGGAGCCAGAATCTCGCCAGCGTCTTTTCCTGGATTTCTCCAGCTATCTAAGGGAAGATGTAATGGCCCTGCTGCGTTCCAGGAAGCTCGGCCCGGTTTCGCTTATTTTCGCGGGCGCGTTCTTTTTAAGCTACTTTGTGATGCGGCTGAAGGCACGCCTGTTGTGTAGTCGCAATGATTTGCGTTTTCTGTCCGGATTGGAACTCGCCTTGTTCCGAAGACTGGAGAAAATCGAATTGGGTTAGGCCTCGCGGTAAATCTCGACCCACAAAGCCAGGTATTTGCTGATCAGCTTTGCTAAGAAATCCGGGCAGCTCTCGCCTTTGAGAAAGAAGTGGAAGGTTTTCCCGGAAAAGTCCTTGCGAAACCAGATCCCATGCTGGTAGGACAACCCATCTTCCAGGTAAAAAATCAACCGATCCAAGAGAAAATCACTCAGTCGCTGGTGGAGCAAAGGCCTGCACTTTTGACCTTTCACAACGAAGAGCGCCGCCCCTTCAGCCTCAGACAGGGAAATAATTTCGCCGAGCCGAAACTGCTGGATTCTCTGTAAGTAAAGCTCATCCTCAGCGACTTGCGACGCTACTGTCTCGGGCGGCCAAACTTCGCGAATGTCAACGTCGAGCGCGCCTAGAATAAGAAAGAGGTTGTCCAGTTTAATGTTATAAAAACCACACTCCATTGAGGCATAGGAGCTGTAGGGCATTCCCGCTCGAGTGGCGATCTGCCGGATCTTCATCTCCTTGGCTTTTCGGAGCTCCCGAATTTTTCGCCGCACCAATTCATTGATCTTGTTTTTCTGAACCATCCTCTATCCCCTTGTTTGTAGTCTCCCCCAAAAAAATAGACGAGTTATGATACTCAAAGAACGCCACAAACGGCAAGTTCATTTAAACCGACAAAACCGACAAAACCGACAAACCGACAAACCGCCAAACGGCGAAAGCTTCCCTTTCGTCATACTGGTACTGCGCATAATTGACCTCCAAGGTCATCGAAATCCCTCTCAGTAGACCATATTCGTTGAAGCCCAAACCACTTCTGGAGGGCTTTCAAGAATATTGGATATACCAGGGAGATTGAATCCCTTGGGTTATTTAAACCTCTTTTGTTTGGAAATGCCAAATTTTCTTGAGGAAAATCCATTTTTATCAGACAGTTCTTTAATATTTGCAATGCAAAAAAACAAAACGGGAGATCGCTCATGCAGCACTGATACAAGGAATGACCGTGGCCAAAAAAAGCACTGGAGACCGCAGGTCTGAGCTTAAGATACCTTGGAGATGAATCTTTAACTGCACTCACCAGAGCAAGTGAATGCCTCCGGGTGGGTTGTTCGATCCGAACGGATCGAACGCGACGGAAAATATCTCAATTCAGTTGGGGTGCAGTTCCTTCAGTTGGAAGAGCAAGATCAGATTCGGCTTGTCGACTTTTTGGCTCAATACAAAGAGAATGAAAGATAGGCGCAAGTTTAAACGCTGGGAGGTTTCTATCCCGTGTACAGCGCAGTGGAAGGAATGGAAAATCACGGGGAAAATCACCAATATCTCCTTAGGTGGAGCATTAATTACCCAGGTGAATGCTGTCCCTCCAGAGGGCGCCTTAATCATTGTTGCATTTGAAGCCAAGCAAGAAGATGTCGTGTTGCACGCCAGGATCACTTCCGAAGTTATTCACACTATCTGGGAGGTCATAGAAGATGGACACGCCGGCTGCTTTGGCGTGAAATTCGAGGAACCGGTAGAGAAGGTCAGACAGAAGCTGATTCCTGTTTTCCGCACTTTGATTTCTGCCGAAGCCGATAAACGGCCCGCCCGATACGGCCCGCCTTCCTGTGCCAACGCCATTGAGAGCGGCGATAAGCCGTTAAAAGAAAGGGAAGCAGCGCAAGAGGAACGCCAGGCGAGGGGTGTAGAAATGAAAGCTGAAGATAATCCCTTCCATCTGCTCTCTGACCAACTCCATTTAATAGCAGAGCGTCTTATTGTTTTGAACGGGGTCCCTTTAGTTCAAGCCCAATATTTGCTCCAAGAAGAAGCTCTGATCAGAGACATCCAGTCGGGTGGGATCTACCTTAGCCAGTTTCGGCAGTGGAAGATATTTAAAGAGTTGATTCTAGTCCACAGGACCGCGTTGGAAAATCTGTCACAAGAAATCGATTACGATTTGGCAGTTCTTCACTTACGGATATCCGGTCTAGCAAAGCATGTCCCTAGCGACAAGGCCATCTATCAGCGGCAGCTGAGGAAGCTGAGCGAGGAAGGAGAAAAGTTAGAAGAACTGAACAAACAACTCATCCAACTTTTTTCGAAATATTGCTCTTAATAACGTTGATTCGGTTCTTCAATAATTTTATGTGCAATCGAGTGGCCACTATCGTGACGCCGGACACGTTCGGATAGGACGGGGTTTTCAAGAATATCGGATATACCAAAAGTTTTTGACAGTGCTCTCTCTTATCTCTACAAAGCCCGCGAGACAGGGTCTTTTGCTATGCGAAACAACGCACCAAAAGTAGATAAGACCACAGAACAACTCATCATTGCACTGAACCAAATGTCCCGCCGGGTTGCTGAGTTGGAAGCGGAGTTGCGGGCAGAAGAAAATGAGCTGAAAGCAACAAAGGAGCAACGCCAGAAAACCTTGCAGAAACTCCACCTGGAGTTCGAGCTTGAGTCGATGGCTATGATCGCAGAATTAAAACATCCATACAAGGCCGCTCACGAACGGCGTACAGCACATTTAGCCGGGGCTATAGCCGATGAAATGGGTCTTTCGAAGGAGCGGATCCGAGGACTGAAGGTAGCTACGCTGCTCCGTGATATCGGCGAAATACAAATACCGGCTGGCATCTTGAGTAAAACTGCCGAGTTAGGGGCACACGAATATGAGATTATCAGGGCTCACCCCAAAGTAGGCTATGACATATTGATGGAAATAGAGTTTCCTTGGCCGGTTGCCAGAATAGTCCTTCAACATCATGAAAGAATGGATGGATCGGGATATCCTGAAGGTCTCGCAAATGGGGAGATCATGCTAGAGGCAAGGATTCTAGGAGTGGCAGATGTCGTTGAAGCAATGGTCTCTCCTCGCCCTTACCGACCTGCTTTCGGCATAGATAAAGCCTTGGAGGAAATCTCAAAGAATAAAGGCATTCTGTACGATCCAGAAGTAGTGGACGCTTGCCTGAGACTTTTCACAGAAAAAGGGTTTGAGTTCCCCTCTTAGAGACCAACACTAACCCGCATTTCTCACAGCGGCTCGTCACCAAGCGGCGGAAGCGCCGACCTGACAAGGCGCGCGACCGAGACCCCCGCAAGGTCCCGCGTCGGTCAGTATCATTCTGTGCGCTTCCTTGAGAGAATCCGGCGAAATGCAGCCCCTGTGTCGGCGGCACGGGCTCCGGAGCTCTCGATGACACCGATGACGGCCTTGAGGCGATCGGCAAGGGAGACCGCTAAAACCTCATCGCATCTTCCTGCCACCGTCTCTCGGATGAATTCGGACTGAGAAACATTGAGCGTGCGTGCGGCGCGCTCCAACGTCGTTTCGAGTTCCGGGTCGAGGCGTACACTTTTGATCATGGCGCGCTCCTTCTGTAATACCAATAACATTATTTGTAATACAGATCTAGCCGTCCCGTCCACAAGGCCCCGGCCGCGGTTCAGGAGGCTCAAGCCGGGGACATCGGCAGCGTCAGCAGAGTGTGGAACGCACATATGAGATGTAGTTTCGCGAAGCAAACCCTTCCTTCCAGTGGCGGGCTGAGCGCGCTAACTGGCCAAAAACGGCTTTAAATTCTGCCTCGCTGTAAGGTCTCATCCCAAGGGCCAGACATGCGCACTGCCAAACCGCATCGTGGACCAGTCCCAAGCTCCGCCCGTTGGGCCGTTTCCGCATGGCCGAAAAAATACGGATGAATTCCTCATCGGTTGGAGGCTTTATCCTCTCGCAAATGGTGATCAGATGTCGTTCGATCAGGTAAAAGAAATCAACGTATTCAGGCAGATATTGCTTCATCTCACGGTCCGGCGGAGGCTCTTGGTTGCCGCGAAATAGCTCCTGCAGGGAGTCAATGCGCCATTGAGCCACTTTCTCCCCGTCATAGAGATCGATAATATTCCGACTGGGTATTTGTGGTTTCCCGCCCTCAGCCATTCTAAAAGCGACGGATAGCTGGTCGGGGTCCAGATTCTCGCGTTTGATGAGCTCGTTTAAGGAGCAAATCAGTTCGTCGGCCCTGTCGGACGCAGGCTTCCCTTGACGGGAATGCCCCGTATCAATCTCATCCGGCGACCACATGTCGTGAGAGAGTAAGGATTGACGAGCTAGATCCCGCAACTCTCTACGCCGTTGAGAATACCCACCGACAATATCGCCACACTGAGCCTTAAACTTTCGCCAAAGCCTCCGTCTTGCCTTCCGAGTCATGCTGGACTCTTTGACCAGCACGCGATCGGTGCGACATTCGTAGTGTAGATAAAGGACAAGCTCAAGCTTCAGTCCTCCACTCTTTCGTTGGACCTTGGCTGGAACAGGGGAAAAGGATAATGCCACGTACGGCTCGCAATCACAATCGGGGTTAAGACAGTACTGATCTAGCACGCGGTACTGAACACCTGCGTCTACGAAAGAGCGGACGCTCATTTGGGGGTTGACTTCTTCCGCCCTGATCAAAGCCCCTTTCAAGATTTGGGAGCACAACTCAGGAGACAAGTCTGGAGCTAATTCACGGGCGTCCTCCCTTGGTTCGACTTCACCCAAACATGTAGCGTAGAGGCCTTCCACGATCTCCTGGTCGTCACCTTCTTCGTTGAGGACCCGCTCGATCAGTTTAAATGCAGGCGAGCCAGGGTGAACTTCCCCATTCCCATTTATGGCGGCGATGAACTGCCTGCGCTGCTCCCGGAGACGGCTCAGGGTTGAGTTAAGAACAAATTGCGTCAGTGCGTCAGACTCCGCTCTTGCGCCTCCGGTCATAATGGAATGAATGATCACGCCGCTGTGCTGCAGTGCGTCCTGGTAACGACTTTTACGCCCCGCGAACTGGTTCAGGTGATGATGGGCTTCAATGTCGTTCGGATCCAGTTGTACAGCCTCCTGATAGTGCTCACTCGCCGCCTCATTTTGGCCGCAACGGCGGAACAAATTGCCGAGTCGGGTGTGCAGAAACGCACTGTCGGGATCTTTCCGAATCAGATCCTTTAGATATTCTTCAGCCATGGCCGGAGTCTGCAAGCGCGTTCTGTCAAAAAGCTGTAGCGCCCCCCAATACAACCCGACATCACTAACTACCCTCGACTTCAGCGTCAACGCTATTAGCTTCAAATAATCGGCAATATCCCAGGGTCCGGGCCAACCACAGTTGCGGCAGCGGAAGTAGTTGGAAAACTGGATCTGCCACGTGCCGTGCGCGTCCTTGTCGGAGTCCACAAAGATGTGTCCCACATCATAGACTCCTGCCTTGCCACAGTCCCTGCAGACCAGTTTCAAAGTCTGGCTTATCGGCGGCAGTGAATCCATTACTACACGCGGCTGGTCGGCAGCTTTCAAGACCACGTCTTCTCCTCCTGTTTCCTCCGCATTGGATTTTTTTGGACTGCGGCTAATTGTAGGCGACTCCCCCGACATGATTGTCAACCCAGGGTCCCTTCTGGGCAGCGGAACCTGCGACCTACGGATTAGAAGCCGAATGGATCTAAACCCAAATCCTTAGGAAACCTTAGGAAACACAACCATTTTACCGGGCCTTCCGCTGCGTCGAAACCCGAAGTATTAGGAAGAATTCGGAACCGCACCGGGGGACAAAAAAGGGTGACACTTCGGGGTTCCCACCTGAGATACGGGGGCCTGCTATAGGTGTAGAATACCTAAAGCCAGCCCACCCCTACTTTCAAAGGCATGGCCCAAGAGGCTTTCGGACCGGCGGAGGGTTCAATTTGGATCTGATCAGACTAATTGTGTTGCTAAAAGTATTGCTTCAGGCTGCTAGATCGATCACTTCAATTTGTAGCTTTCTTTCTTTAGCCTCGGACGTGAGTTCCTCGAGGCGAGCCGACATCGCGTCGCTGATCCAACTTTCTCCACACTGTTCACACACTTCAGCCGGTACGTTTCGAACCACGAGCACGCCCTGGCCGTAGTCCACGCTGTAAGTTGTTTTACCTGCCCTCAGGTTCCCCCCACACAATGCGCATTTACTGACCTCGCTCATACGTTCGCGTCCTTTCTATGATGGCTACTGATCCGGTTCATAGACCGTAATCACATAGGCCATCTCGGTACTATCGTCCCATCCCACTAGCACGTGGAGCATCCGTTCACCACTCGTCCCGGTAATCAGATCGCTGCGAAAGGGCTTATCTGATTCATACCGCTTGATGATCTTACCACCTTTGATGGCCAAGTTGATGTCGTCCCGCCGGATATTTCTCTGCGACATCCGCTCCTGGGCATGGACACGCCAGATGAGATTGCCCTGCTCCCAAGCCCTGTGCATGCCCCCATAAAAAAAGCTGGACACCCGCCGCGCCTTGCGCTATACAGGGCGCATGCAAAAAACACAAACCATTCAAGAGCAGTTGTCCAGCCTCGAAGTAATCCTCATGGTACGCCAGTGGCTCGAGAAAAACAAGAGCGCAACAGGGAGCG